>CAYHAX010000237.1:0-2395 GCA_964354695.1 uncultured Dehalococcoidia bacterium | reverse complement strand
TGTCACCATGTCGCCATTCATGACGAGAAAGATATTTTCGCCGCTTCCTTCGGAGACGTAGCCGTCGGAAGTAAGCATGATAGCTTCCTGAAAGCCATTCTCTATAGCCTCTGTTTTTGCAAATGCGTTGTTGACATAAATACCTGTAATCTTGCCTCGCGGGGGTATCATGTTGTCATCTGGTCTTATCCACGAGGAGACGCAGCACTTGATTCCATTCTTGTCATCCAAATAGGCGCCAAACGTTGTAACAACAATCAATATATCATCTTCCAGTCCATGCAGCCTGACGCCCAGGGCTTCGGAGCTCTTGTAGGCTAGGGGACGTATATACACGTCTTCCTTATATCCTGACTTTCGAACAAGCTCTATCGTGATGCGGCAGAGCTCGTCTGCGGAGTAAGGGAGGGTGATCTTCAGCAACTTGCAACTATTAAGCAGCCTTTGATAGTGCTCCCGGCAGCGGAAAATGTATAGCTGTTTTTCTTCATTGTTCCAGTTCCCCCGGATTCCTTCGAAGCAGGCAGTCCCATAGTGCAACGCATGGGTGAGGATACCTACTTTTGCTTCCGCAAGGGGTACGAACTGCTTTTTAAGAAAGGCATAAGACGGCATCGCCCCACTCCTTGTAAAACTTAGTGCTAAGTATAACTAGCTCCAGCCACAAAGGCAAGCCTGGTAGAATGGGCTCTCCTTGAATTGGAATCTCTTTAGTGCTAGCATTAACAAAGCCCTTAATGGGCTGTTACTTATTTTGGGGCAGGTGCAGAATTGTATGATGCATTGGTGGTAGGGGCGGGACCTGTGGGCAGTTATCTTGCCTACAGGCTTGCCAAGCTTGGCTACAGAGTGGTCGTTTTTGAGCGGCGACCCAGAGTTGGAGATGCCGTTTGTTGTACGGGTATTATTGGTAAGGAGTGCTTCGACCGTTTCCCCGTTGCGAATAATGCTGTTCTGGCACAGGCAAACTCTGCCAAGTTCTTCACACCTTCAGGGAGGTATCTCAGGTTATCCAAGGAAGCTGTGCAAGCCTGTATAGTGGATAGGGTGGTTTTCGACAGGGCTCTGGCTCAGAATGCGCAGGAGGCAGGTGCGGAATACCGTGTGTCTTCGAAGGTAGAAGACATCGTCATTTCAAGTGATTGCGCAGAAGCAGTGGTTGATTGCAGGGGCGTGAGAAGCGATTTCAAAGGAAGAATTGCGCTCCTGAGCAATGGTTTCGGCGGCTCGCTCTCTCAAAAGCTCGGCTTGGGGGTAATAAGTGACTTCGTCCTAGGCACTCAAGCTAAGGTGAATGTGGGAAAGTTGGATGAGGTGGAGCTCTATTTTGGACAAAAGGTGGCGCCGGGATTTTTTGCCTGGCTTGTTCCCACTTCTCAGGGCAAGGCGCTGGCGGGACTTCTTTCCCGACGCAGCCCCGGGTTGTGTCTGAAAAACCTTCTTTCGACTCTTCTTGCCCAGGGGAAGATAATCTCCGCAGAAGACAAGATTGTTTATGGCGTGGTGCCTATAACGCCGCTGCCTAAAACTTACAAGGAGAGGCTTGTAGTAGTGGGGGATGCGGCTGGTCAGGTGAAGCCCACCACGGGGGGTGGTATATACTATGGGCTGCTGTGCGCTGATATAGCCGTTGAAGTTATACATGAGGCGCTGGCTGCGGACGACCTTTCAGCGAGGCGGCTAAGTAGTTACGAGAAGCGCTGGAGGAAGAAACTTTCCAAAGAGCTTCAGGTAGGCTACTGGGCACGCAAGTTGTATGAAAAGCTAAACGATAATCAGATTGAGCGCATATTTGATATAGTTCATGAGGACAATATACATGAAACGCTGTTACGTTCACCGGACTTTTCGTTTGATTGGCATAGTGACTCTATACTGAGAGCGCTCAAGGATAAGCCTTTAAGCCGGGCTGTTCGCTCTGTGACCATGTTCTCTCCGCCCCCCAGGGAATAGACTTGTGTTTGACAGGGCTTCAGGAGCACTTTAAAATGATTAGGCGGGCGGAAGCCCTATTTTACTATTAGAGAGCCAGAGGTTAGCTGTGTTTCAAAAGACTGTTCTGAACAATGGATTGCGGATAGTTACCAGCGCCATGCCACATACTCGCTCTGTGTGTATCAGTATCTTCATAGGTGCCGGGTCGAGGTATGAGCAACCCCACGAGGCTGGGTTGTCTCACTTTGTGGAGCACCTCTGCTTTAAGGGCACGGAGAAGCGCCCCACAGCCAAGGAAATATCTGAGACGATAGACGGCGTCGGCGGTGTGCTCAACGGCGGCACAGATAAAGAGTTGACGGTCTACTGGGTTAAAGTGGCTCGCCCTCATTACCTGGTGGCTCTCGACTTGTTGGTAGATATGCTCCGCAATTCCAAGTTCGACCCCGTGGAGATGGAG
>CAYHAX010000236.1:0-3332 GCA_964354695.1 uncultured Dehalococcoidia bacterium | reverse complement strand
GCTTTCACCAACCTCTTCATGGCTTTTCACCCTTCAGCCACTTCTCTCTCGCCTCACGAGCCTGAGCCAGCATCTTCTCCAGCCCCCCACCCTCACTCACCACCAGACTGCGATATCTCTTCAATACCTCTATGTAGCTGTCAATCCAACTCACAATATTCTCCCGGTTAGTGAGAAAGATGTCCCTGTTCATCTCCGGTCTGCCGGAGGCAAGACGCGAGAAATCCCTGTAGCCCCCCGCTGGCAGCTTCCTCATCTCAGCCCAAGACCGACTTTTAGCAGTAGCCGTAACAAAAGCAGCCGAGAGCAGCATGGGGAGATGGCTCACCCCAGCTACCAAATTATCATGTGTTTCCGCATCGATAAATAAAGGTCTGGCTCCAACCGATTCAACCAACCGCTGCAATCGCTTTACAGCCTTTCTAGTTGCGCCAGGAGCGGGGGTAAGGCAATAGACACAGCCCCTAAACAGCCCGGCATCTGCTTCAGAGATACCGAAGGTCTCCTTGCCCGCCATGGGATGACCTCCGATGAAGCTCACCTTCGGCGGCAGGTGCTTCTCAGCCCACTGCATAACTTGCACTTTGGTGCTGCCCACATCGGTGACCAAGCAGCCAGGAGACAAATGCTTAGATATAGCTACCAGCACGTCTTCAGTAGCCATCACCGGAGTGGCTATAATCACTATATCCGCCCCTTTCACAGCCGATGCCAAGTCGCGGGCTGATTTATCAACAGCGCCGCACCTCTTCGCCCTGGCAACCGTTTCGGGGCTCCTGCTGAACCCCACAATCTCCACTTCTTCAGCCTTCTTGAAAGCTAAAGCCAGGGAGCCTCCAGTCAACCCGAGCCCTATTATCGCAATTCTTTCCACAGAACACCTCAGATGAAATTCTAAATCCTAAATCCTAAACATCATTCGAATTCCTTTAGGATTTACTCAAAGTGGTTCGCCCACAAAGAGGCGAGCGAACAAGTCAACCGCGCGCAGCAAGAAATCCCACAGAAACCCAGTGAAATAGCTCAAAAACACGAATAGAAGCAAAATCAGCATACCATATGGCTGTAGTCTCGCCAGAGCCTCAGCCTGACGGCGGGGCAGGATGCCCAGAGCGATATTGAACCCATCCAATGGGGCAACGGGCATGAGATTGAACACAGCCAGAATAAGGTTAAACAGGATAACATAGCCCACTATGTCAGCGGCAACCCAGCTCAAATCCCAACTGGCGAAAGGTGCATATGGCCACGAGTACGGGGAATGCCAAGCTACCACCCCAGTCCTTATGAGCACCCCTAATACCGCGGCTACAGCCAGATTAGACAAAGGCCCGGCAAAAGCAGATATGGCCATCCCCCTCCTGGGATTCATACGAAAGTAACCGGGATTTATGGGCACAGGCTTGCCCCAGCCGAAGCCCACCAGAAACAGCATCAACGTGCCCATAGGGTCGAGATGCCGGATGGGGTTCAGAGATATCCTGCCCATCCTCCTAGCTGTAGGGTCACCGAGCCTGTCTGCCATCAGGGCATGGCTGAACTCATGAAAGGTTATCGCTATCAGCAGAGAGAAGCCAACTATAGCTATCAGCAAAAAGAACGCTGCCGGGTCATCTATGAGTAGCCCTAAATTCCAGAGTAGCATAGCTTTACCCTAAACATATTGAGGGTATTATAGCAATATCTCCACTAATGAAGCAAACCGAGCTATATTGCGACCATGTGAACGTGGGCGGGGACGATTTTAAAATGGGGTGGGGCGGACGCCGCATATAGTCACCGTTTAAACGCGTACGGGATTCGGGATAGTTCCGAGTTTCCATCAACGGCAAGCAAAGTGGTTTGTCTTAAACACCGCCCTGTAGTGCTTCATGCTGTCCTCTTTCGCGAAGTGTATCGCCGCGAGACTTGGCAAGACCCCGAAAAACAGGAAGCTTTAAATCACCCAACTGAATTCCAGAGGCATTCCCAAAGCGAGGAGATGTGCCCTCATGGTACTTACGTTCGGTATTAAGCTATCTTTAAATACTCTCTCACGAGAAACTTGACAATCGAAGCCAAATGTGCTATATATTTGCTACGGAGCTTAAGTGGTGCTACCGAATTCGGTTTCGGAGGTGACTATGAAGCTTCAGGCATGGTATGGAGTATGGCAGGTGGACAGGTGACGCCCTGCTATGCGGCAGGGCAAGCAGACCCCCGAGTTTGGCTCGAGGAAAAGTTGTAAAGAGGACGACGTCATAAATAGACGTCTCGTTCGGTGGTGAACACTGAAGTAGAGTTGGCCTCGGGGCAATTTAATAGGACCCAATCAGAGGGCGCTTCACAAGCGCCCTCAATATTTGTGCAGAACATCATCAGCGTCCACCATGTCCAACCCAGCTACAGACAAGCCCGAAGAAGCGATGCATTGACAAGCACATGCTTCGCAGGTATTATCAATGCCAATGTACTGCAAGACAAGGAGAGACAAATGACAACCAGCACCTCAGAGTCAAAATCGCTCTTCGATAGGATGGTACGAGCTGCCAAACTAGATGCTAACCTTTACGAAGAGGTCGAGGCTGATACCAAAGCCAACTGGCAAGCCTTTAGGGCTGTTGTCCTCGTTAGCCTTGCTTCCGCTATCGGCACAGGCATCGGCAGCCTTGGCGACCATAGACCGATCTGGTTCCTGTGGGGCTTGCTCATCGGTCTGGGCACAGCCATTGTGGGGTGGCTCGTATGGTCGCTGCTAACCTATGTGATAGGCGTAACCATATTCAAGGGACCGGAGACAGAGGCAGATTACGGACAACTGCTGCGCACCATCGGCTTCTCTAATTCACCCGGCGTCTTCAGATTCCTCTCCTTCATACCCTTCATAGGAGGCGCCATAGCCTTCGTGGCATCAGTTTGGGCTTTGGTTGCAGGCATCATCGCGGTAAGACAGGCTCTGGACTTTTCAACCTGGCGCGCCATCGGCACCTGTATTATAGGCTGGGTGATTTACGTTCTGTTCCTGTTCCTGATACCAGGCTTGATAATCGGAGGAAGCGTTCTGTTCTAAGCTTCGGGGAGTTTAACTCTACTTTGCCTCTCCTTGACCAGGAGACTGTTTCTCTGTCTCTCAGCATCCCGGCTCGCCGGGATGTCCACAGCAATTCTGCCTTTTGCGTATCTTGGTGAAGTTGTTACGGAACACCAGAGCCAGTTTACTGGGGAGTGACATCGGCGCCCCCATATTGGTGAAGAAAGCTTTCAAGCTCGGCATTTGCTCTCACCCCCTCCCTGTTTTGGGCAAGGATAAAGCATCAGCTCACGCAATGTCAATAGGCGTGACTCCGTTCGTG
>CAYHAX010000235.1:0-3219 GCA_964354695.1 uncultured Dehalococcoidia bacterium | reverse complement strand
CAATGCTGCACAATCTCTTGGGGAGGGGATATGGAATCTTTGGAGTAGCAGGTATGCACATGGAGGTCAGCTTTCAACAATTCTATTCACCTGAAGCCTATGCCCTTTCTATCTTTTCAGCCCCCTGGTTCCCCCACTCTTGGGGGCGTCCCCCAAATCCCCCGTCATCCGCCTTAGGCGGACTGCCCCTCTGAGCTCCCCGTTAGTAAGTGGTCTTTATATCTTCCTCGCTTTGGTCAGGAGCCTGATTTTGCCATCCTCGAGCACTGCCATGTCCTCAATCCTGACACCGCCCCACCCGCCTATATAGATGCCGGGCTCGACGGTGAACACCATGCCCTCGGTCAATATGGTGGTGGAGTTAGTGCCGAGGCGGGGCTCTTCGTGAGTTGCCAAGCCGACGCCGTGTCCCAGCCCGTGTCCGAAGTTGTCTTTATAGCCTGCTCGCTCGATGACACTGCGACCAAGGTGGTCTGCCTGCTCCCCGGTCATCCCCGCTTGAATGGTGGCTATGGCTATAAGCTGAGCGCCTAAAACTATATCATAAATGCGCTGGAACTTGCTATCCTGGTTGCCCAGGCAGATGGTGCGGGTGATATCGCTGGTGTAGCCTGCAACCTTAGCCCCTATGTCGATAACCACAGGCTCGCCGCTGCGGATAATCTTATCTGTAGGTCTGGCATGGGGCATGGCTGAGTTCGATCCCGAGGCAACTATAAGCTCGAAGGGAAGAGGCTCGCTGCCGTTACGGCGCAGGAAGCTCTCTATCTCCCAGGCAAGCTCTTTCTCCGAAGCCCCCGGCTTGATTCTGGGAATTATATATTCTATGGCGGCATCAGCCAGCGCTGCTGCCTTCACCAGAAGCTCTAATTCCTCTTTGTCCTTCACTGCGCGTAGCGATTCCACCAAGCCATCTGTGGGGACGAGGCTTATCTTCCTTTTTGTGTCACCGATGGCATCTGTCAGCTCTTTGTATATGGAGAATGTAAGCGCTTTGCCTTCGAAGCCCAGCTTGACTGCATTTAATTCCGAAGCCAGGGGGGGGAACCATTTGGGTATCTCGCCCTGTATTTTTACTATCTCGAAATCGGGCGCTTGTGCCTGTGCCTGCTCGACATAACGAAAATCGGTGGCAAGGATAGCCCTGTGCTGCGAGATGAGGAGGAAGCCAGCCGAGCCGGTGAATCCGGAGAGATAGCGGCGGTTCTCGCTCTGGGAGATGAAGATAGCTTCGAGACCCTTCTGGGCGAGCTGGCTACGGAGTTTAACGAGACGGCTTGTCATGTTTACCTTCGGACAGCAGAGCCGTCAGGGTCTCCAGGGCTAAGATGTATCCCTTCCACCCCCTACCTGAAATCTGTTTTCGGGCTATGGGGGCGATTACGGAGTGCTTTCTAAACTCCTCGCGGGCGTGGATATTGGAGATATGAATCTCGATTAAGGGCAGGGAGGCGTCTTCCAGGGCATCGCGCAGGGAGAGCCCGTAGTGGGTGAGCGCTCCGGGGTTGATGATGATGCCTGCCGCCTTCTTAGCTTTCTTCTGAATGAAATCTATCAGATAACCCTCGTGATTGGACTGGTATGACTCCAGTTCCACGCCGAGCTTGCGAGCTTTACTCTGGAGCAGGGAGTCTATCTGGGCAAGGGTTTTAGTGCCATAGATTTCGGTCTTGCGCGAGCCGAGCATGTTCAGGTTCGGTCCGTGTATGACTAGAATCTTCATCGCTTTACCTCTTT
Organism: uncultured Dehalococcoidia bacterium; assembly: GCA_964354695.1. Lineage (GTDB taxonomy): Bacteria > Chloroflexota > Dehalococcoidia > SZUA-161 > SZUA-161 > CAYHAX01. The sequence continues at coordinate 1,482 of CAYHAX010000235.1, read as the reverse complement.
TTGCCGCTCCTGGGGTGGGCGGCAAGGTAAGTACGGCGTATCTGGTTCTGGCTGACGTGGGTGTAGATCTGGGTGGTGGCTAGCCTGGCGTGTCCCAGCAGCTCCTGTACCACCCTGAGGTCAGCGCCGCCGTCGAGCATGTGGGTGGCGAAGGTATGACGCAGCATATGTGGGTAAACCCTCATATCTAACCCCGCCTGGCGGGCATATTTCTTGATTATATACTGGATGCGGCGCTCTGCAATCCTCTCGCCGAAACGGTTCAAGAAAAGCGCCTGGGTGCTTTTCTTGCCCAGAAGCCTGGTGCGGCTTTGCCTGAGATAGCGCTTCAGCGCCTCCGCTGCCGGCTTGCCTATGAGCACCATCCGCTCTTTGGAACCCTTGCCCCAGGCTCTGATCTGGCGCGAGTTGAGGTCGAGGTCGCCTACGTTCAGGTTTGTCACCTCGCTGAGCCTAAGTCCGGCGGCGTAGAGCAGTTCCAGTATCGCTCTGTCCCTGATGCCCACGATTGTAGAGGTATCGGGCGCCTGAATCAGCTTCAATATCTCGTCCTGGGTAAGGAAAGTGGGCAATCTTTGCTCCAGCTTGGGCGCTGATAACGATGCGGCAGGCTCGGAACTCACCAGATTCTCCCGTTTCAGGAAGCGATAGAACGACCTCAGTGCGCTGAGCTTGCGGCTGATACTGATTCGAGAGGTCTTCTGTCCGTGGAGCAAGCCGAGGTAGCGGCGCATGACGAGACGGTCTACCTTATCGAGCGAGGTTACCTTATTCTGGCTCAGGAAATCCAGGAAGCCCTGGATGTCGGTGGTATAGTTCCTCACAGTATACGGTGAGAGTCCACGCTCTATTTCCAGGTATTTGGTGTACTTGCCGAGCAATTCCTTCACTGGTTATTCCTCGAAAGCGTTTAGAAACGCTTTTCAGCCCCCTGAATCCCCCAGTCTTGGGGGACTTTTGAGGCTGGGGGATACCCCCATCCTTCCGCGGAAGGACCGTCAGAGGGGCTTTGCCCCTCTGGACTCCCCGGTTTCTAAACGACTTTATTCCTCTGAGCCTGTCTCTCCCTTGAAGCTGCATTTGCTGCACTTAGGCTGTCCGCTTTTCGACAGCGTCATCAATCCGCCGCATTGAGGGCATTTCTTCGACAAAGGCTTGTCCCAGACGGCGAATTTGCATTTGGGGAAGCTCGAGCAACCGTAGAAGAGGTGCCCCTTCTTGCTCCTTCTCTCCACCAACTCGCTGCCGCATTCGGGGCAGTTGACGCCAACTGTAACTACCAGAGAACGGGCGTTTTTGCACTCGGGGAAGCCGCTGCAGGACATGAACTTGCCCCTGCGACCCCATTTTATTACCATGGGTCGCCCGCATTTCTCGCAGACCTCGTCTGTGGGCTCGGTGAACTTAGGGATAGCCTTGGTAGCTTTGGCAACGGCCTCCTGGAAGGGGTTGTAGAACTCGTGGAGCATGGGAACCCACTTC
>CAYHAX010000234.1:0-3300 GCA_964354695.1 uncultured Dehalococcoidia bacterium | reverse complement strand
TGTGAGGAAGCTCACCCAGCCCAGAAAGAAAACGTTGCGGCTGACGCCTAAGACCTTTTTCTCTTTGCTCTGTTCCTGTTCCATAGTTTACCTATCCAGAAGCACTTCCTCCACCAGCTCGGCGATCTTGTCCTTCGACGCACTCAGCACAGCCCGCCCCTGCTTGGTTGCGTAGTAGTACTTGCGCATCTTGCCCTCGACCACCTTTCTCTCCACGGAGAGATAGCCCTCCCTCTCCAGGCGGTGCAGCGTGGGATAGAGCGTGCCGGGGCTTAAGCGATAGCCGTGGCGAGCCAGTTCCTCCAGCATCTCGACACCGTACATAGGCTCATTCGAGGCATGGTAGAGGATATGAATCTTCACGAAGCCCACAAAGAAGTCCTTAAACACCCCTGGTTCCATATTCTGTTCCATAATATCGCCTTCTGATATCGGTTAACGATATTATAATACAAGCAAACGCCATGCCCGTCAAGCGCAGGGGGCGACCCGATGGCTTACCCTCGTGGTAATTGCGTTATTCTGAGAGGCTCAAAGGTCTTTGGTTTGGGGGTGACTTCCGGTTTCGCACCATCAATAAAGGGTGGGTTCGCAGATCAGTATCAGAAGGCTGCTTTGGACATCCCTTAAGCCGCTATCTGATAAGCAGCGCAGGCTGCTCTGTCTCCCTGGAGTCGCCATATTGCCTCGAAACGGGCTGTTTCGGTCCCCTCTTTTTTTCTGTGTGTTTCTCCGGGGGTTTGAGCGGTTCCCACAGGGAGGCGAATACCAGAACGATATCGGGGTCGAAGTGAGTACCTGCACAGCGCTTCAATTCCTCTATAGCTTCGTCATGAGAGGATTTGCCATCTCGGTAGGGGCGGAGCGATGTCATTGCGTCATAGGCATCGGCTACCGCCAGAATCCGAGCATCAAGAGGAATCTCTTCGCCTTTCAGTCCCGCCGGATAGCCACTACCATCGTAGTGCTCATGATGATACCTTATGGCAGTCAAACATCCATTCAAGCCCTTTACATGTTTCAGAATGGCTACCCCCAGCTTCGGGTGCTCGCGTATCGGCTCCCAGTCCTCGTCGCTTAAAGGACCGCGCTTCGCTAGCAACGTGTCGGGAATCCTGATTTTGCCTATATCGTGAAGCAAAGCGGCAGCCTGAATCCTTGCTACTGCCTCTTCGGAATACCCCAGGGCTTCGGCGATCTGGGTAGCGTACTTGCTCGTTTTTGTGGAATGTCCATAGGTGCTGTGGTCTTTGGCATCAACTGTAGCTGCCAGCGCCTGTACCGTGCTCAGTATTGCGGATGCCCCCTCATGATCAACCGCATCCTGAGATTCCTCTGAAGCCATTACCTCTGGAGCCAGGGATATCCGATTCTTGCCGAGTTTCTTACTGTGGTACAAAGCGGCATCCGCTGCCCTGAGAATGTCCTCTCGGAAGACCCCATCGGTAGGCCACGATGCTAATCCAATGCTACAGGTCAAGGCAGTCCCTTTAGAGCTCATCTCGGCTTCCACGCCAATACGTATTCGTTCTGCCACTTTGTAGGCATCGTCGAGGGGCGCCTGTGGCAGTATAATGGCGAATTCGTCTCCGCCATAGCGAAAAGCCATGTCCACACCCCTAGTCGACTGCCCTATGCATTGGGCTATCTGTCTGAGCACCTGGTCACCAGCCAGATGCCCGTGTGCGTCGTTATAAGCCTTGAAGAAGTCTAAATCCATGAATACCACAGAGAATACATCACCGTAACGAGAACACCTTGAAATCTCCTCTTCAACGCGCTCATGAAAATAGCCATGGTTAAGCAACCCTGTCAATTGGTCAACGTGAGCCCTATCCCTTGCCTCAGCATAGAGCTGAGCGTTCTCCAGAGTCGGCGCTGCCTCATCAACCAGCTTCTGAAGCAGACGTATGTCGTCATCAGAATAGAAACCTCCCCATTGCCTCCCACTCAACGCAAGTATTCCCAGCAGCTTCCCTTTGCTCCTCATAGGTAAAAGCAACTCTATTCCTGCTGCTTTGATAACGTCTTTATCAGGCTCGAACGTTCTCCGAAACTCTAGTGCCGCACCTATCATTTCTCGGGAAAGCGGCTCGCCTTGGGTAGCAAGCCGTTTCACAATCTGCCCGTCCCTGCTCAACGACACAGGCACAACTCGCTCTCCTTCCGTCTGGCGCATGGAGAACTTCGAGGAGAAATCACCATCAGCGGGGAGCAAGAGGTTTACCTGGGTAGCATTCGTCACATTTACTATCGGTCGCAACAACGCATCAGCCAACTCATGAAGGTCGAGGATGTTCTTCGCATTCTGCCCGAGGTCATTTATCACCTTCCTGTAGTCGTAGGCTTTCCCGTAGTAGAACTTGTCCACGAACTTCTGGAACAGTTTTATCAGAGGGTATAACAGCAAAGTCGCGACAAATGCTACTGACAGAATGACGAAGCTAATCAGTCCGGTCCAATTACTAATGGAATGGTGTAGCGCCCAGAATACAATCACATAGAATATAGCAGCGGCAGCGCTTACAGACAGATACGCAAAGTACCTCTTGAATGTCAATCTCATGTCGGGCAGCCTGCTGCCGAAGGTTACGTGTGTTATGAGCAGCATATTGAACAGATTGCCCAGATGCTCCAGCGGATATTGTTGGAAGGGAGGGACGGCAATCCTGAGACTTAAGAACGCTAGCAGGGCAGCGCCCAGCAAGAAGTAAATGACCCTGTTCTGAGTCAGCGGATTCTCCTGGGTACGGTACATGTGCAACAGGTTGAATATTGACAGCCCGACGAAGAGTGCCCCTCCCAGAAGCGTTAAATAGAGCCATGCCCCGTAGTCCAGGCGAACCCCGTCACCGACCGAATATTGGAGAACCTGCGGAGCATATCCAGTAAAGGCAATGATGGCGAGGATGATTAGGACCATATATGCCCCAACCACCCAGGTCTTTACATTCCTCTGAGTGAACGCACCAATGAAGTGAAAATAGCTGACAACTGTCCACAGTCCTGTAATCGGGAAGAGCCCTCCCCATAGCCAGAACTGTCCGCGCGAAAAATCAGCAAGCGCCAGGAAACTGGTAAGCCCCCAGGCTACGGACGCAACCAGATACACCAGGAACAGGTGGTTTGCTCTCTTTCTCTGGTCGCGCATAACTATAGTAACAGGCAACAGCGAGATAACAACGGACATCAATGGGACTATGGAGTAACTAGTCATTTGTCCACATCATCCTTAATGACCATTTACGCCTTACAGCGTCTACTCTTGACATTATGCGACAATGAGGGGCTTTTTCAATA
>CAYHAX010000233.1:0-2748 GCA_964354695.1 uncultured Dehalococcoidia bacterium | reverse complement strand
CGGAGCAGTTTAGCAGTAAGTGCTTTGAGGTAATAACACTGTCATTATTGGGCTAATTACACTCCAAAAAAGGTAATAATATTACCATTATAGTACACCTCACGGGACTGTTCCCGAACATTTGTTTGAGAAGAAGCAACTCGTTCCAGCGTTACAGCAGCTACTCGCCTCTTACTCAAAGCTACGGTGATTCTATAGGCGCTACGAGCATTCGTCAAGCAACTTCAGACAAATTGTGTGCTGCCTCACTAAAACAGTGAGAGGTGCGCGGAAATGGCTTGATTTTGGAGTTCAATCAATGTAGTATCTCAACTGCGTCAATATTGGGAATGATTCTTGCATTCATGCATATGTATGGTTGACTAGTTGTATTGCATCATGAATGCAGATTACACCGCTCCCTTCTTTAGTGCTGACTCGTCCTGTGGTTTCAGAGTAAGTCCAAAGAAAAGAAGTGAAAAGTGACTAAGTAGCAAATTACTTGCGGAGATTGTATTATAGTCGGAGGTAAAGCCAAACTAACAGTGAGGTTGCAGTAATGTACAGAAGAATGCTTGTCCCGCTGGATGGCTCAGCCTTGGCGGAGGTAGTTCTTCCCTACGCCAGAGTGCTTGCTGGAAGGTTCAATTTGGATGTAGCCTTAATTTATGTAGCCGATATGAAAGAGTCTAAGTCGCTTCTGCTGGCCCAGGCTTATATTGATCGTACGGCTGATACAATTAAACGCGAAGTGGCAGAGGACCCAAGGAAGAGGGCAGGCAACACCCAGGGACCCGGGGCGGCGAAGGTATCTGGCAAGGTTGTTGTAGGCTCACCAGCTGAGGAGATCCTTCGTTATGCGGATACAAACGACATCGATTTTATACTGATGGCTACGCACGGTCGGTCTGGTATCAGCCGCTGGGTCATGGGGAGTGTAGCTGACAGGGTGCTCCGCTCTTCACGCATCCCGGTTTTGCTTGTTAGGGCAGGTATCCCCCAGGACATCGCCAACAATGAATGGCCTAGCACCATACTGGTTCCCCTTGATGGCTCGGGTCTGGCTGAACTTGTGTTGCCTCATGTTGTGGCTTTGGCTAAGCAGCCAAATGCCAGAACGACGGAAGTTACTCTGCTCACGACCTGTGAGCTAGTGGTGCCTCGCTTCCCCAGCCCGGAGTCCGTAGCGAGCTGGGGGGAGATAGCAGCAAAGGATATGATGAAGTCGAAGAACTCGGCGAAAAAGTACCTGGCACGGATAGAGAAGCGGCTCAACGACTCAGGTGTTAAAGTAAGTTCGCAAGTGCTTGACGGGCAGCCTGCTGATGAGATCATCCGCTATGCTACTAAGAAGGCATTTTCTCTTATCGCCATGACAACCCACGGGCGTTCGGGACTAAGCCGATGGGCATATGGCAGCGTGGCCGAGAAGGTCCTGTTAGCTGCCTCCAGCCCCATACTGCTGGTAAGGCCAGCATCCCCAGGCAATTCCCTTCAGAGATAGTTTAATCAGCCAATACAGTTATGCAGCATTAGATAAATATAATATGCCTACTGACTTTGACCCCAAGAATATCTCCGGTCTTTCCGAAGCGGAAGCAGCCAGAAGGCTGAAGCAGGAAGGATTCAACGAGCTCCCCTCGGCGAGGAGGCACCGCAGTGTTCTCGCCATTGCCTTTGGGGTTGCCCGCGAGCCCATGTTTCTGCTTCTCATAGCCTGTGGAGCCGTCTATCTGGCGCTGGGTGACCTGGGAGAGGCATTGCTCCTGTTAAGTTTCGTCTTCGTTATCATTGGGATCACTATTTTTCAAGAGCGGAGGACGGAACGTACTCTTGAGGCATTGAGAGACCTGTCCAGCCCTCGGGCACTGGTCATCCGTGATGGCGAACGGAAAAGGATTGTCGGCCGCGAAGTGGTCCGAGGTGACATCCTGGTTCTATCTGAGGGCGACCGAGTGCCCGCCGACGCAGCGGTCCTGTCATGCTCAAACCTGATGGTAGACGAATCATTGCTTACTGGCGAGTCAGTACCAGTGCGTAAGGCGCCCTGCACCAGTGATATTCCAAAGACAGGCCGACCCGGTGGCGATGACTTGCCATTCGTTTTCTCCGGCACCCTCGTAGTGAAAGGCCACGGCATAGCTGAAGCACAGGCGATTGGCGTACATACCGAAATCGGCAAAATCGGGAAGAGCCTGCAAACCGTGAAGCCTGAAGAGGGGCTATTGCAGAAGGAAACCAGGCGGCTGGTTCTCATTCTGGCAACAATCGGCTTATCCATAAGCGCTATTATTGTGATAGTTTATGGACTCACCAGGGGCGATTGGCTGCATGGCCTCCTGGCTGGCATTACCCTGGGCATGGCCGTATTGCCGGAGGAGTTCCCCGTCGTGCTCACGATCTTCCTCGCCCTTGGGGCTTGGCGAATTTCAAAAGCAAGGGTTCTCACGCGCCAGGCACCGACAGTCGAGACCATGGGTTCCACCACTGTGTTGTGCGTCGATAAGACAGGCACGCTCACGCTCAACCGCATGTCGGTTGCCAGGATTTACGCCAATAGGCAGTTTTACGACCTCCGGGAGAAGGCTCCAGAACAGCTACCGGAGAATTTACACGAGGTTGTGGAGTTCAGCATACTGGCCAGCCAGAGGGACCCTTCTGACCCTATGGAAAAGGCTTTCAATGAACTAGGCGAACGTTACCTTAAACATACAGAACATCTTCACCAGGACTGGACGCTGCTGAGCGAGTACCCGCTATCGCAGGTGC
>CAYHAX010000232.1:0-2518 GCA_964354695.1 uncultured Dehalococcoidia bacterium | reverse complement strand
AAGGTCAACATGATATAGAGGCAGTCTTCCTTTATGCTCTCTGACTAACACGAAGGATGGACTCGCTGTATAATCGTCTATGCCCAGTCCTCGGGCGATGCCCTGCGTGAGGCAGGTCTTACCTGCGCCGAGCGTTCCTATAAGCAGTATTATATCTCCGGAGGTCGCCAGTTCTCCTAACCTTTTGCCCAACCTCTGGGTCTGTTCAGCGCTGTTGCTCTCTATCACTAGCGCTTTCACTTTTTATTTCGCCTCAGCGATTTGAAATGGTCCCACCCGTGTTTGTCCCACCTGACTGCTTTCCCTTGCCGGTCACAGAGGGTCACTTGCCCCGGGTGGTCGCTTACTATTTCTCCTATCGCTGTAATTGGGGTTGACATAATGCTCTGGAGTTTTGAAATAACCTTGTTCTTGGCTGTGAAGAGGAGTTCGTAATCCTCGCCTCCGGAAAGCGCAAGCCCAAGCGCCTCATCTTTGAAAGCGGATTTCATCAGGGGATGGATGGGCAGCTTGTGAATCCAGACCTTGGCTCCGAGCTGGCTTGCTTTGCAGATATGGGGCAGGTCGCTCATCAGTCCGTCGCTGAGGTCTATGGCTGCTTTTACTCCTTGCCGTACCAGTATTTGTCCCTCTGCTACGCGGGGGATAGGGCGCAAGTGCGCCTCTCGAAGACAGGCGGTCGTTTTTATGTCGAACTTGAGACCTGACTTCAGCATCCTGAGCCCAGCCGCCGACTGCCCCAGATAACCGGTCACAGCGATTTGGTCGCCAACCGAGGCTGCGGAGCGGGTGAGCAGGGTCTGGGACGCCTTACCTATCAAGCTGACGTCGACGATGACCACAGGCGCTTTGCTGATATTTCCTCCAACGATTTCGACAAAGTATTTTTTCGCTATATCTTTCATGCCACGATAGAGCTTGACTATGTCGTCCACCTCGGTGTCAGGGGGCAAACCCAGCGACACCAGGGCGTAGCTGGGCGTCCCGCCCATGGCGGCGATGTCGCTGATGTTCACAGCGAGCGCCTTCCAGCCCAGGTCTCGCCAGGTAATGGTGCTCAGGTTGAAATGGACATCCTGAACCAGGATGTCGGTGGTGGCCAACTGGATGGACTTCTCGGTGTGCCAGGCAGCAGTGTCGTCGCCAATACCCAAGATTAGATCGCGATTTGATGATTTGCCCACGATGTCGGCGATGAGCTCGATGAGACCGAATTCGCCCAGTTCATGCACCTTCATGGCTAGTGATTATAGCTGCTTTGGGGTCGGTACTCAATAACGCAATGGTGGATTGAAGTCATTTACTGACTTCTTTTCAGCCCCCTCTGACTCCCCCAGGCTTGGGGGAGAAGTAGAAATTGGGGGACACCCCCAAGCCCCCGGCAGGAAGTCTCCTGCACTTCTTTTTCAATCCAAAAAGCCCCCAAATTTCTTTGGGGATTTTGGAAGTTGAGTGATACCCCAGTTTTTTGCCAGAGGGCTTCGCCCCTCAGGATTCCTCAGTTCCTAAACGAGATGGTAAATGGGGTGAAAACCTGATATATTAGCTGAGACTAGCATGCGATACGCAATTATCTCCGACATACATGGTAACTTGGCTGCTTTTCAGGCGGTGCTTCAGGATATTGGTGAGAGGGGGGGAGTCGAACGCATCTGGTGCCTGGGCGATATCGTGGGCTATGGTCCCGACCCGAAAGAGTGTATAGCGCTGCTTCGCCGGTATGAGCATATCTGCGTTGCCGGCAACCATGACTGGGGTGCGATAGGTAAGATAGACATAGATGATTTCAATCCTGAGGCAGCGGCTGCTTGCCGCTGGACGGGGCAGCAACTGGATGATGACGAAGTTGACTACCTTGCCGGACTTCCTCTTGTTGTAAGTGAAGGTGATTTCACGCTAGCGCATGGCAGCCCGCGTGAGCCGATATGGGAATACCTAGTTTCCACATATGTTGCTAAGGTCAGCTTCAGTTGCTTTCAAACAAAATTCTGCCTGGTGGGACACAGTCACGCGCCTGTAGTGTTCGAGCACCACGCTGACAGCGGTGAGTGCCTGTTACAGGAGCTTTCACTCGAAGCACCGTTAAGGCTTGGTGTGAATCGTTTAATCATCAATCCGGGTGGGGTGGGACAGCCTCGCGATGGCGACCCGCGTGCCAGCTACGCTATCTACGACAGCAGTGGCAACGTTATCTGGCACTACCGGGTGCCCTACGATGTGGGAGTAACTCAGCAGAGGATGTTGGAGCAGGGTCTGCCACACAGGCTTGCTACAAGATTGAGCTTCGGCTGGTGAGGCTGGGTACCTGTGGTTTCAGGATGGGCGAGGCGGCTTTTATGTCTATAGTAAGAGGAACTCACTCAACTTCTTGGGGTTGTTGCTTTTCTGGGTGGCTTCTTCTTTGGTAACGAGGTTTCTTCTTACCAGGTCAGCCAGCGCCTGGTCCATGGTCTGCTTCCCTTCCGATGCGCCGTGCTCGAGGTTGGAAGGTATTTCGTACATCTTGCCTTCACGGATG
>CAYHAX010000231.1:0-10729 GCA_964354695.1 uncultured Dehalococcoidia bacterium | reverse complement strand
GTGTGGGTGATGACGGTGAGGTCTTTCGTGCCCTTGCGCTTCGAGGCAGCGGTGAGGTTCTGGGGGGTAGCCGGGTAGCCGCAGCACTCTATGGCTATGGTAGCGCCATGGGGGAGATCGGCGACCGCCTCATCGAAACTGGATAATACTTTGTTAATCATTTCAACCTCCTCTATCCCCCAGTCTTGGGGTAATTTAAGAATTGGGGGACACCACCATGTCCCCCGCCAAAGGGACGAAGCCCCTCTGGACTTCCCGGTTGCAATAGAAATCTAAGTGTTTAGGATTGTGTGCTTGGAATTTGGGATTTTCTCAAAGGTTATTTCCTGGTACAAACCCTGTAATGGCAAACTGCGCAGCCCGTTCTCGCCGGGCTGTCTATCACCTCGGTTTTGGCGATGCGCTTCTTGGTGGCAGCCGCTATCATTTTCCCCGATAGACGCGCCCCGCTGTCGCAGCATTCCGGTAAGGCTTCTCGTATCCCCAGCAGCACGAAGGGACAATGGCACATGGGTTTGCCATCTTCTCCGATAGTTGCGTCGTAAGTCAAATCGTAAACTTCGCCACTCTTGCTCTTCTTTATAGTCCAGGGACCTATGGGCGCAGGCGCTTCTTTGACAAATTTGACATAATCATTCCAGTTCATGCCGGGTTGAATGCCAAGAGCCCCCGCCATAGCCAGGTCCTCGCAGGTCAGGCATATTTTGGTGAGGATAGCTTTCCTTTGTTTTGCTGGAAGCTCTTTGATTGCTTCAAACACTGTGGTCATGAGCGCAGGCATCCATGCCCTGTAAACGGAATCCTTAATGTCGTCTGGTATCTCGAGCGCCAAGTTTCACCTCCCTGGGTTTATGTTGCTAGAATTCCCCGGGATGGTTGGGGTTCTTATTAAACCACTGTTTAGGAGATAGCAAGAATGAAATTATAGCAGCCTTGCCACATGCTTTCATCACTGTTGCCAGGTCTCTGAAGCTCATGGCAGCGCGAATCCGCCACTTAACTGGCTCCGTGGTGTCTACGCACAATACCAGGTAATCGCCCACGCGCTTCATCTCAGCGACTTTTCCTGTCAACTGTTGCTTTCCCAATCCTGTCGATCTGAAGTACATCGTTGCTTACCTCTCTAGGCCTTAAAAAGTGATTATGCCGCGCATAATCTTTCCATCGATAGTATCCTTTATGGCCTTGTTGATTTGTCCAAGTGGATAGCGGGCTGAAATTAGCTTGTCCAAAGGCAGTCTGCCCGCCATATACAAATCTATATAGTGAGGGATGTCGATCTGAGGCCTTATGCTGCCGACGGTGCATCCTGTGATGACTACTTCCCTCAAAAAACGCCATGCCTCGATAGAAAACGTTGCTCCTATGGGGGCTAGTCCTAGAATCACTGCCATACCGCCGGGTCGAGAGTAAACCGAGTGAACAGCCTGGGTCATGGCCGTGGTACTGCCGATAGCTTCGAAGGCGTAGTCCACGCCACCAGCGCTGATTTCTGCAATCTTAGCTATTGGGTCATCTTTGGAGGCGTTGACCAGGTCGGTTGCTCCCAGCTCTTGGGCGAACCTGAGCTTCTTATCGAGCATATCCACAGCGATGATTTGTCGCGCACCTACCAGTCTCGCTGCCATGATTACAGCCAGTCCCACACCACCACAGCCGAAGACAGCCACGCTGCTCCCAGCCTTCACCCTCGCCTTGTTTATCACCGCGCCGATTCCTGTGGAAGCACCACAGCCCAACAGACAGACCACATCCAGGGGCGCATCTTCACGCACTTTGACTGTTGCCGATTCATCCACCACAGCGTATTCGGCGAATGACGATTGGGCCATAAAGTGGCTCAGCTCCTCGCCGTTCTTTCTTTTCAACCGCTTGGTGCCGTCCGGCATGCTGCCCATGAGCATCGCTGTCTGTGGGTAATTCTCGCAACTGGTGGGAACACCCATCGTGCAGGCAGGGCATTTCCCGCAGTAAGGGGCAACGGTGAGTATCACCTTATCTCCCGGCTGCACCGTTGTTACACTGCTTCCCACCTTCTCCACAATCCCAGCACCCTCGTGGCCCAGCACCACAGGTGGAGGCGTCATCAGGTCGCCCTTTATGCAGTGGATATCACTGTGACATACACCGGTTGCCACCAGCTTGACCAGGACTTCCCTGTCCCTGGGGTCGTCAAGCTCGACCTGCTCTATCTTTAAGGGAGTATTCAGCTCCTCCAGGATTGCTGCTTTTATCTTCATATCTGTTGCTCCTTTTTGCAGCCTGCGGTTTTCAATCTCCGAAATAGCCTTTCTTGCGTGCTTTGACAATGTACTCAGGCTCTGACCACCACTTCGTGATTCCGAAGTCCTCCGCAATGGTGTTTGCAGCGATGTACCCCGGTCCGAAGGTTACCAGTCCGCCGGGGTTGACACTGGCGCCGCAAACGTACAGGTTCTTCACAGGCGTCCTGTTGCAGGAGCATTCGTCGTTGGGTCTGTTATATGCCATCTGGAATATTTCGTAAGCGCCCTGTTTGAAGGAGCCCTGAACCATGTTCAGGTATTTATTGGAGAAATCGATAGGGGCAACAAAGTAGGTCCAGAGCACTTTGTCCTTCGTCAGGTTAGGGGCGTATTTCCGCAAGGTGGCTAAAAATAGCTCTTCGTGCGCTATTCTCAGCTTGCGGTCCCACCACTTCTCAGCACCGCCTTTTAGATTGTAAGGCGCCATCTCATACATGGAGGCGGTATGTCGTCCCTTGGGCGCCTGGCTGGGGTCATGCACGGTGGGGAAGGCGCAGTTGAAGGCGACCTTATCTGTAAGCTCGCCCTTCTCTATGGCTTTGAAGTGATGTATCACGTCATCTGGTGTTTCATAGCCCAGAACATACATCAGCCCTTTGTTGATGGCTGGATTGTCGGCGGCAGCGGCGAAGTTGGGCGGCTCTTCTAGCGCAGCATGCAGTGAACACAGGCTCCACTTCTCCCAGTGCCAGTTCTTAATCTTGTCTGCGAAGTCTTTAGAGAGATTCTTCTCTCCTACTAATTGCAGGAAAGTCTGGTCAGGGTCTATGCTGCTGACCACTGCCTTATCAGCCTCGTAAATTGTCCCGTCCTCCAGCTCCACTCCCTTCGCTGTGCCGTCCTTCACTAGGATGCGCTTAATCCGCATGCTGCCCCTTAGATGACCGTTGCCGGGCTCCTGGATAACCCTCGATATCGCATTGCTCAAGCGGTGCGACCCACCGAGACAGAGCCTGCTGTTGACGGCCCGGTTCAGCATGAGGGGCACCAGGAAGCCAAGCCCACCGTTATCATATTCCAGTCCCCAGTGACAGGAAAGATAAAGCATTAAGGTCCGCACTTTCTCGTTTTCGAAGAGCTCATATACAATCTCTTTGGGGCTCTTGTGTTGATACTCGGACAGCTCTCTGCCGACCTCGGTCTTCTCCATGCCAACCACCGCATCCAGGGTTGGCAGAGGTTTGACATAAGTACCGGGAGCGAGAAACTCATCCATGAACAGCTTGAACTTATGGAAGACCTCGCGGTAGGCCTTGGCATCCTTGGCAGAGAACTTGGCTATGGAATCGCATGACCTGTCTACGTCCGAGTAGAGGCATAGAGCCTTGCCATCGGAGAACGGCATCGTAACCTGCAGTTCGGGATAGATGTACTTGCAGCGGTACTTCTCAAGCTCCAGGTCTTTGTAAACGGGCGCATAATCTACCATCATGTGATATATGCAATGGGTGTTGTGATAGTAGCCTCCGAGAGTTACCTCCTCGGTAGCAAGCCCGCCGCCAACCTCGAAGTACCGTTCCAGCACCACTACTTTTTGTCCTGCCTTGCTCAGGTAAGCAGCCACGCAGAGTCCGTTGGGTCCACCACCGATAATGACGAAATCGTACTTGTAATTTGCCATCTCAATCTCCTTTAATACAAACGCCCTTCCCAGGGCTTCCAGAGATTCAGCTTCTGGGCAATGCGCTTGTAGCAGTTATAGCCAGCCCAGCCTGTCAATCCCAGGGAGTAGTGGCAGGAACCCGCTGCCATCCAGAAATCCTCTATCCCGGGGATTTGATACTGGGCGAATTCCGGGATGGGTCTACTCGCCCCCCACTGGCTGGGGGTGCCTGAGATTAAGCCCCAGTTGCCATCCACGAAGTTGTCGCTTCTCTGCATGATGTCCCAGGGGGTATCTATGTTGGCGGCTATTACGTTATCCCAGGTCATGTTCGGCGCGTACTTACCCCACTCTTTGAGGAAGTGGTCGGGCGCCTCTTTCTTTATCTGCAGCCACTCCTTCTCAGTCCTCCAACTGGCGGGGAAAGCCATCTCCTCCAGGAGTGCGACATGTTTCCCCGGAGGCGCGTAGCTGGGGTCCCATTTGCTGTCTGTACCCTCCCAGAGGTAGAGCCTCTCGGGCCAGTGCCCTGGTCTGATGTGCTGATTATTGAAGCGATATTCACGGTCGAGGTACTCGATATCAGCATCTCCCATGAATATCCAGCGACCTTGACCGCAATCGGGGTTCCAGGCTTCTGCTTTGTACTTGGGAAGCTCGTGGAAGGCGAAATGACCCCAGAAGATATTGCCCCTATCGGCTCTCAGCTTGGCTATCTTCCTTCTCCATTCGGCACCTTTGGGCCCTAAATCTACGTTGCGAAGATGCCTGGCGAGGGTATGAGTGATTACTATAGAGGTGACCACCATCTTCTTGGCCTCTATCACGGTGCCGTCAGCCAGCTTGATTCCACAGGCTCTGCCATTTTTCACCAGAATCTCATCGACATCGGCACCTACGAAGAACTTCCCACCCTGTTCGCTCAGAGCTCTCTGGAGGGCGTGAGTAACGTTGTGAGTGCCACCTTCGTAAACACCCCCTCCGAAACCGAGTACCTGCATGGGGACGTTGAACATCATCACGGGCAGCGGTGCAATATCATCAGGGTAGATGCCTGCGGAACCAAGCATTCTCAAGGAATGCGCCCTCAGTTCATTGCTCTCGAAGAAGTCGGAGACATATTCGGTGGCACTCATGAACTGGTGCCTGCGTTCGAGGCCTGAGGTCGGGTCGTTAAGTAAAAGTTCAACAGGGTCAATCTCGCCAGGGAGGGGAGGAGGATTCCATAGGACCTGCATTGCGGCAAACCCCCATTGCCATACTGTGCCTTCCCCGAACCTCGCCAGCACCTCGGCATCCCTTTTCGATATCCTCTCCACCTCTTTCACGTTTTTCTCGACTATATCCTGCTGCGGGGTAATCATCCCGGTCTCCTTGTCCCAGGCTATCGAGCGATAAGAGACTATGCATCTTCCGTCAGGAAATACCATCGAGCTATGAACCGGAGGGAAAATGTAGTTGAGCCCCTTCTCGTGAAGCTTGAAGTCCTGGTTCACCGGGCTGGCAAAGAACCCAGCTACGTGAGCGCAGGGGTTGCCGCGGAAACCAGATGCCGGGCGTGGCTCAGTGCAAGCCCCGCCGCCCAGCTCGCGTCTCTGCTCGAAGAGACCTACGGTGTATCCGTTTTTAGCCATATAGTTGGCGGCTATCAGACCCTGATGACCGCCCCCAATCACTACCACATCGAAACTTGCGTCAGCCAATGGTACCTCCTTTTGTAGCACTCAGGTTTCAGCAGTCAGCCATCAGCCTTTTGGGCGCAAGGCCCCTTGCGCCACCACATTTTGAAATTTCGCTTTGAGCTTGCCGTTTCAACCCCCTGTGTCCCCCACTATTGGGGGATTCTAAGAGTTGGGGGATACCCCCAAACCCCCAGCAGAAGGGCTTTGCCCCTCTGCACTCCCCAGATTCCTAGCGACGGAATTTTGCTATCTCTTTGTCTATTTCCTCCAGCCCCAATCGTTTGAGGGTTGCTTTGGTTGGGATGCCGTTCTTGTCCCAGCCTCTTGCTTCGTAGTACTCGTTTATAATTACATCGGGCTTTCTTATGACCTCGCCGTCCCTTAAACCGCCCTGCAAGGGCTCGGTGTACATTCGCTTGGGCAGAGTATCGTCCTTGCGTGAGAACCCCTCCTTAATATTGAAGCAGCGCTCCAGGTTATATACCTTCTCTCCCACGTGCTCCAGATAGTCTGCGCTCCCGAACTTAGTCTCGCCCAGAGCAGCTACCAACATATTTGCGATGAGTTCCAATCCAAAGAGCTCCAGGTTATTTGCAGGGAACAGGCAGGCATTCACCAATTCTACGGCGGCTACGTAGTCCTGATTATATTTCACGACATCGCCCTTGCCATCGTCAGCAGCGGCATCAAGCAGGCGGGGTCTCGGGTTACCCAGCTCTTGCCCAGAATATCCATAGCAGTGATTGGCACCCGAATTGTTCAGGGCATAATGCATGCCCAGTGCCTTCAGTGAACGTGGCTCATAACCCGGCATTTCCAAGCCTTTGACATGCATGGCATAATCGGCAGATCCTTTACCTATGCGCTCTGCTGCCCTTTTAACTCCCTCGGCGAGGATGTCGCCAATGCCATCGCGATTGGCGATTTTCTCAATGAGCTTGAGCATGGGCTCGGGGTCGCCGTATTTGAGCACCAGCCCGCCTGTGTCCTTGGTGGTGATTATGCCCTTCTCAAAGAGTTCATAGGCAAAGCCGATGCTGTTGCCGGTGCTGATGGTATCGAGCCCCAGCTCGCAACACATGTGGTCTGCCATCACCGTCGCCCCGAGGTCGGCGCATCCTGTGGGACCCGTGAAAGCCCAGATAGTCTCATAGTGGGGGCCCTCGCTGTTAACCCCTGCGTAAGGTCCGTCCGCTACCGTTCGAACCTTGCCGCACTTGAGCATGCAAGCGTAGCAACCGACGTGCTTTTGCGTGATAGCGGCATACTGCAAGAAAGTAATCTTCTCCCACCCTTCCAGTTCACCCGAACGAAAGTTACGCACTGGAAAAGTTCCGATAGAAAAACCGGGATAGTCGACGCCCATAGGGGTACCATAATCGCGGAACGGCTCGAAGCCCAGCCCCTCTTTGAAGCCTTTCACCTGCTGTTCCAACAGCTTGCGGAACTCTGTTGGATTAGCCAGTTCTTCCTTCCGGCTAGCTTCTATCACCACGGCTTTCAGGTTCTTGGAAGCCATGACTGTGCCCACGCCGCCGCGCCCGGCGGTGCGCCGACCGCTGAAGATGCCTGCATAGCGCACCATCTTCTCCGCGGCAGGACCCACGCAAATCGTGCGAGCCTTAGCACCATGTTGTTTCTTAAGATATTCCTGGGTCTGGCTGGTGGTCTTCCCCCAGATAGCGCTGGCCTCGCGTATCTCGGACTTCCCATCTGCGATATGCAAATATACGGGTTTTGCCGCTTTACCTTCGAAGATTACGAGTTCGAGGCCCGCCCATTTAAGCCACGCTCCGAAATCGCCCCCGCCGTAGCTGCGGGTGATGGTGCCTGTGAGTGGGCTCCTGGTTACCACAACCCATTTGGAGAGCGACTGCGCGCTGGTGCCTGCCAGGGGTCCTGTGCCTATGAGCAGTTTGTTTTGCTTGCCCAGAGGGTCGGTGCCCGGCGCAACCTCATCATAGAAGTACTTGCTGCCGAAGCCCCGTCCCCCCACATAGTCTAAAGCTATCTTCTGGGGGATATCCTCATCTTTTATCGTACTGTTGGAAAGGTTCACACGCAGTAACTTGCGCATGGTTCCTCCTCTTGGGGCAGACACATTGGTCTGCCCCCACATTTTGAATTCTTACCCCAGGTAATCCAAAATACTATCGCATATAGGGAATGCTATCTGGAAACACTTATCGGACATCTGGGTGCTCACAGAGCGAATCGAGTCTCCTGCAAGGTAAAGCCCTTTGAGGTTGGGCGGTTGAAAATCGATTTCCACAGGTACTACGGCATAGGCGTACCTGGTGAAGTTGAGCTGCAGGTTCATTCCCTCGTACTCGATGGCTTTGTTGAAGCCGGGGAATGCCTTCTCCACACCTTCCTTCCACCTTCTATGCGCCTCTTTGACCTTCTCCATGGGAGCGGTGAGACCGAAATTGGTCGCTTCCAAGGAACCAGGGACCATGGAGCACACAAGCTGTTTTCCCGGCGGCACCTTGGCATCTGTGTAGGAGCCCAAGGTGCAATCGCCCACGTAAGTGGGGAGGCCATAGTCGGCGTCGAAGATATGAATCCAGCCGTACCCTTTCTCGGGCAAGACCTTTTCGCGAAGCAGGAAGAGCCCGGACAGGTCATGGCCAGCAAGCTCGCCGCACTTTCTGATGGCTTCAGCCCAGTCCTTCCTGAGGAACTCCTTCCTGATAACGTTTCTGGCCACTGCTTCGAAGATGGGTATCGCACATATAACAACATTGGAACTGTATTCCTCGAGCATATTGCAGTTATTATCATCCTGTGCCACCACGCCAGTTGCTCTTCTGTTCTCTATGTTTATGCTTCTGACCCTTCTGCTGGTGATGACTTTGCCCCCGTGGTCTTTGTAATATTCGGCGAGGGGGGCGATTATGGCATCCTCGAGCGGTCCGGGTTTAGGGTACCAGATATGTATCGAGCCCATGCGATTGAAGGTGCCCAGGGAGTTAGCGACCATGCCGAAGTTCACATCCTTAATTGGAGCGCCGATGATAGGTCCCATTCCGCTAAGAATAGCATGTACTATGGGGTCTGCGATATTCTTGTCTATCCAGTCAGCGAAGGACACGTTCACTACCTTACGGCATTCTTCAAGAGACATATCTTCCGCAATATCGGCGACTCTTTTAATCTCCTTCTTTGACTCCTCGCTCATAGATACACCGGTAGCGAAGGCGAAGAACTCGAAGAAGTTCTCCGCGCCCAGCTTGGGGTCCATGGCGAAATATTGGATTTTACCTGGTTTCTCTTTGGTGACCAAACTCATGGTCCAGGGCACCGCCTTATTTTTGAGAGGCAGCCCGAGATGATTGAATAGTTTGTAGCAGAAGGTTTTCTCCGCAGAGCCAAATTGGGATGCGAAGAGATGCGTTGCGCTATCAACACGGCAACCGTGGAAGTTTACGGAGCGGAATCTTCCGCCGAGGGCGGGGGCTCGCTCTATGATAGCGGACTTAACGCCTTCTTTAGCCAACAAACACCCGATAGCTAGACCGCCAGGTCCGCCGCCCACGATGATGACATCGAAGTCTTTTTTGCCGGCTGTGCTTTTCTTCCCCATGGCTGTACCTCCCCAACAAGTTATTCATGTATAAAAACAAGAGGTTGTTTCCTAGTCATTCCTCAAACTCCCTTTACCCCCCGATCTTGGGGGACACCCCCAAAGCCCCCGTCAAAGGGGCTTCGTCCCTCTGAACTCCCCTGTTGGCAGACGACCTCAAAACAAGCTGTGATATAGGTCATTACACAGATTTTTGCCGAAGTGGGGTAGGTGTAGCCCTTCGCCTTGCCTCCCCTGTGCCACTCGATCACACAGCTCCGCTTCTCTTACGGTGGCGGAGCAAAAAACGGGACAGAATCCCTCTAACGCCTTGTGGGTGAAAATTCTCTGAGTGGGCTTGCCGCCAACTAGTGAGGGTAGATTACTATATCGTTACGTCTTTTGCAATTAACTTTCGATTAGTTTTTTTGTCCGGGCTGGTGGGGCGCGAGAGGGATTGGCGCTTCGTGAGGGGATTCACATTTCTCTCGAATCCTGCAGGAGCCCTGACTATGTCGATGACTTTCTTTGAATTCAATTCAGCCAGCCTGTAATATCTTCCGCCACCAGCCTCCGCGATTTCTTTGTTGTATCCCAGCTTGAGGAAGTCATCTTCGGTGTCTATGACTACCAGGTTTATATCCAGTTTTCTCACCTCTTTTGCCAGGGAGATAGCCTCTTGCTTCGCATCATCAGCCAGGGGGATATTGCCCCTGCCATCCGAAACTAAAACCAGGATGGGTATGATGCTCCTGTTTTTCCAGAGCTGGGCTTTCAAGACCTGAAGACCTTTGTAGATACCGTCGGAAAGAGGGGTCTTGCCTTCCGTGGGAAGTTTCTTTAGATGTCTGGCAGCCAGTTCTATGCTGGAAGTGGGGTGTAAGAGAACAGTGGCTTTGTCTCCTGCGACGGCGATGAAGCCCACTTTATCCCGTTTCTGGTAGGAATCTTCGAGGAGCGACATAACCGTGGATTTCACCAGCTCCATACCTCGCATCGCTGCCATGGAACCCGAGCAGTCGACCACAAATACAATCACCGAGGAAATCTTCTTTGCCCTGACCTTCTCTCGAAGGTCTTCTTTGTCTATCTGCAGAGCCCCTTTTCTTGCTACGGCGGCTCTTATGGTGGCGTCTATGGCGATGTCGGTGGTCTTGCCTTCCGGCAGCCTGGCTTTTACGTACTTGCCTCTGTGGGTGCTCAGGGTGCGAGTCCTTCTCCCCGAGCCCGTTCGCCTCTTTCTATCCTTGTTCAGCCTTAGCTCAGCCTTTTCCCGCTCCGCGATAGCAGGGGTTTTCTTGGTTCCTGTTTCGGTTTCGTCTATTTGCAGCAGGTAATCGCTCTCCTCATCGTCTTCCGATGCTTCAGGCTCATCGCCTCCCCTTTTATCTCTGGGGGAGGAGAGCTTCTTCTGCCTTAAAATCGCTTTGACTCTCTGAGTTACCGGTTTCACTTCCTCGAAGGGCATCCTCCTCACTCTGTGGGGAAGCACCAGCTCTGCTGCCTCTTGTACGTCCTGTTCGTAGACATTTCTTCTCTTGTTGTACGCAGCTATTGTCTTAGCAGCTCTGGCGACCAGGAAGTCAGCTCGATG
>CAYHAX010000230.1:0-2811 GCA_964354695.1 uncultured Dehalococcoidia bacterium | reverse complement strand
GACCGCCTGGCGTTGCATATTGGAACCCATGAGGGCTCGGTTAGCGTCGTCATGCTCCAGGAACGGTATCAACGATGTGGTCACGCTGACGATTTGCCTTGGCGCCACATCCATGAAGTCGATTTTATCCGGCGTCTCTATGGGGAACTTCTCGCCATGCCTAGCCTCGATTTTCTCCACAGCGAACTGGCTATCCTCATCTAGAGGGGTGTTAGCCTGGGCTATTATGTAAACCTCCTCTTCATCGGCAGAGAGATAGGTTACCTCATTCGAGACAACGGGCTTGATTTTTATTTTTCGGGACGATAGCTTGGCGAGCTTGCGAGCCACCTCAGGGGTGACCACCGTTCCCGCCTTCACCACAACCTCTGTCTTTGCTTTAACCACGTCAGCAGCAACGGTTTTGCCCACGAGTTCAGGGGAGGTGTTGCTCAGCTCTTTAATCACCCTCCGATAAGGGGTCTCTATGAAGCCGAATTCGTTCACCTGGGCATACGTAGCCAGGGAGCCGATGAGTCCGATGTTGGGACCCTCGGGCGTTTCGATAGGACATATCCTGCCATAGTGTGAATGATGCACGTCGCGGACATCGAAACCAGCCCTCTCACGGGATAGCCCTCCCGGACCTAATGCCGAGAGGCGGCGCTTATGTGTCAACTCAGCCAGAGGATTAGTCTGGTCCATGAATTGAGAGAGCTGGGAGCTGCCGAAGAACTCCCTGATGGCAGCAACCACGGGACGGCTGTTTACCAGAGTGCTCGGCGTGGCTGATTCCGGAGGGAGCAAACTCATTCGCTCCCGCACCACGCGCTCCATGCGCAATAGCCCGATGCGAATCTGGTTCTGCAGCAATTCTCCCACTGCCCGCACCCTGCGGTTGCCCAGATGGTCAATATCGTCCGGGGTATCCTCTCCGTTGTTGACCATCACGATATGGCTCACAATCGCCACCAGGTCTTCCTTGGTCAGGACTCTTTGTTCCATAGGCTGTTTGATATTGAGTCTCTTGTTCAGCTTATAGCGACCCACTTTGCCCAGGTCATAGCGCCTGGGGTTGAAGAAAAGGGAATTCACCAACGAGCGAGCGTTCTCGATGGTAGGAGGGTCGCCCGGTCTCAGCCGCTTGTAGAAGTCTATCAGTGCATCCTCTACAGTCTTAATTGCCGGCTCGCGCTCAAGGGTGGTCTGGATGTAGCGGCGCTCGGAGTTAGTATCCACATCGGCGAACAGCTTGAGTATAGCTTCGTTCGTGCCGTAGGAATGCTCCTCATCGCTGATGGCACGGAGCAAGGTGGTAACCGGTATCTTGCGCTTGCGGTCAACCTTCACCGAGATTATGCCATGGCTGCTGGTATCGAACTCCAACCAGGCACCCCGATTAGGGATGAGCTTGGCAGCACAAAGCCTCTGTCCCGTGGCCGGGTCCTCCTCAACAGTGAAATAGACTCCGGGGGAACGGACGAGCTGGCTCACCACGACGCGCTCGGCGCCGTTTACTATGAAGGTGCCCTTGCCGGTCATGAGGGGGAAATCGCCCATGAAGACATCCTGTTCCTTGACCTCGCCGGTCTCTTTTATGCCGGTCTCTTTTATCACCAGCCGGACTTTCACCTTGAGGGGCACTGCGTAGGTGGCGTCGCGCTCGTAGCACTGCTGCTCGGTGTACTTGGCAGCAGCCCACATATACTCCCAGAACTCGCTGTCGTCCTTGAAATCGGGAATCTCAGCATTGGTGCCGAAACCGAAGCTGGGGAAGTGCAGCTCGTAACGCTTTCCTGCGAAGTCCTTAATAGGCGATAGCTCGGCGAAGAGCTCCTTGAGCCCGCCATCCCGTGAAGGGTCGCAGACCCAGCGATAGGACTGCTTTTGAATCTGGATGAGGTCGGGGGTCTCCAGAAGCAGAGGAATTCTGCCATAGGACTTTCTAACACCCATACCTTGGGTTGCTGCTGAAGCCATGATTCAACACCTCTTAAATTTCGCTCAAACGGGGGGAGCCGGCAATGGAGAGCGACACAGTTGGATTTGGAGTTAGTGACATGGGGAGATTTGTTGGTTGTATACACAAAGAAGATTTTACCAGCAAATTTAAATAATAACATATTATAAACTAGCTGTCAATAGTTTTTGGGTAAAGTCTTAAAACAGCCACCAAAATATGAGGGAATGGTGGCATGGCACGTTTACAAAAATGCCCAAGATGCCAAAACTCAAAGAGTTGGGTCGTGAGGCGTGGCAAAAAGAGATGCTCAGTTTGCCGCTATGAATGGCAAGCAGATAGATTGCTCTTACGCCTTTCGAAAGCTGAATGGAAACGTTTATTACGTTGGTTTCTCCTGGGACAGAGTAGTGCTAGGGTAGCGCAGGAGGCAAATCTAGGAAGAGGCCAAGTATTATGCGCCTTGATCCTGGTAAGACGAGTCATGGCGCATGATATACCTCCAGTGTTTGAAGGTACTGTTGAAATAGACAAACTTACTTAGGAGGCGGCTGGCGAAACAAACGCAAATCAGTTCGTGCCCAAGGGGCTAAGAGAGGTCGAGGCACATCTAAACAAGCTGTATTTGGCATTCTATGCCGTAATGGTCAGGTATGGGCTAAGGTAGTCCCCAACGTAGAAGCTAATACGGTTACTACCGCTGCTTCGGAAACGGGTAGCTACGGGTGCTACAGTATGCTCAGATCCTTTTAGAAGTAACATTGGAGTTGCTGCAAAGGGTTACGTTCATCGCCTGGTGAGGCATGATCAACAGGATTACAGCGATTGCCAGGGAAACCATATAAATGGGCTAGAGGATTTCTGGGGCTACT
>CAYHAX010000229.1:0-5264 GCA_964354695.1 uncultured Dehalococcoidia bacterium | reverse complement strand
CATGGTCTGGGACGAGGAGGATGCTGTCCTCCCCTCACTCCTGCTTCCCCAGATGAAGAAGCTGATAGCATCTATCGTAGGCATCATGAACCTTGGTGCCGGCGACTTCATAAAAGAATACGTGGACAAGGGGCTGGAGGTGGAGATCATGGGCCACGGCACATTAGCCCAAAGGCTCTATGCCGGCGCTGCTGGCCTGGGCGGCATCTACGACCCCATCGGGATAGGCACACTTCTTGAGGCAGGCAAGGAGAAAAGGGTTATCAAAGGCAAGGAATACCTTTTCCAGGAGCCGATAAAGCCCGACTATGCGTTCATCACAGCCCACAAGGCGGACAAACTGGGCAACCTCGTGTTCAAGGGCGGATACAGGGGAGACCAGCCCATGATGGCGATGGCAGCCAAAACCACCATCGTCGAGGCGGATAAGATAGTAGAGGTAGGAGAGATAGAAGCTGAAAGCGTTGTCGTGCCTGGCGCTTTTGTTGACCGCATCCTAGAGATACCAGAGTCTGGCTACGGCACCCCCGAGAAAGGTGCCAAGCTGATTAGCCTGCTCACCCAAATCGGCAGCGTGCGCGACCTGCTGTTCGGCAAAATCGACCAAAAATAATTTCGGTAGGGGCGGGTTTGAAAATCTATCCAACGGAGGTTAACCATGAAGCAGAGACTGGACCAGGACACCATGGCGATGAGAGCAGCCAAAGAGCTCAAGGACGGCGATTGCGTCAACCTGGGATTCGGCCTGCCCACCCTCTGCGCCTTATACGTGCCCGAGGGCATCAGATTCGAAGCTGAGGCTGGTATCCTGGGTTACGGTCCTCTGGTTCGTGGAGACGAGGTGGACAAGGCGGACTGGCACTACATAGATGCCAGCGGCAGGTTTACCCAGCCCGCTCCCGGCATGGCGTGCTTCGATGTAGTAACCTCGTTCATCATGATTAGAAGCGGTCGCCTCACCAGCATCATGGGCGGATTCCAGGTCTCGGAGAAGGGCGATCTGGCGAACTGGAACACAGGCAGCGGCGCCCTTGGCGGCACCGTAGGCGGCGCCATGGACCTGGCTAATGGTGCGAAACGGGTAATCATCCTCATGGAGCACACTGCCAAGGATGGCAAGCCCAAGATAGTCAAGAGATGCACCTACCCCGTCACCGCCAAGGAAAGCGTTGACCTCATCGTAACCGACCTCGCTGTGATAGAGGTCGTACCCAAGAAGGGGCTCTGGCTCAAAGAGGTCGCCCCCGGCTGGACCGCCAAGGAGATTCAAGACTTAACCGAAGCCAAGCTCAACATCGCCAAGGGACTGAAAGAGATAGAGCTTTAGCCAACTAAGCGCAATAAGAGAACTGCCTTTATTCAATGTCATTCCTTGCGAAAGCAGGAATCCAGGTTAACCGCTGGGGGGAGGGGGTACAATGGGCGCATCATCTTCACCGCACGAGCTCACAGAAGAAATCAAAACGGCAGCTATAGCTAACGGAGCAGCCCTGGTTGGGATAGCAGCCGTGGAATCCATTCCCCCTTGTACGCCACCGCTGCCGGTGACCAAGGTGATGCCAGAAGCACGCAGTGTAGTGGTTTTCGCCATACCCATGCTGCGTGGCTCCATAGAAAGCCCGAGCCTGTTCTCTGCCATGATATCCACCCACGCAACATACAAAGAGGAGGAGTTACTATCGCTCAAGCTGGGCAGGCTCATTGAGGAGCGCGGTTACCGGGCTGCCCTGGTAGTGCCCGCCTCACCCATCGAGATGAGCAGAGAGACCAAGGGTCTTCTGGGCGATATCTCCCTCCGCCATGTTGCTGTGGGCGCTGGCTTGGGGACCATAGGGAAAAGCCGTCTGCTCCTCACGCGCAGGTGGGGACCCAGGGTGCGCTTAGGAGCAGTAGTTACAAACGCCGCGCTGGAGGCAGACAAACCTATAGAGGAGAATTTCTGCGGTGATTGCGACCTGTGCGTGCAATCCTGCCCGGCACAGGCGCTGAATACGCACACTCTGAAGGACTCCGTCAAATGCCTCAACAAGCAGCAGAGATGGGGGATGGCTGCGCACATCCAGTTTATGCAGAAGCTACTGGAAGCACCTCTTGAGCAACAGAAAACGATGCTCCGAGACCCCGAATACTGGAACCTCTATCAGGCTCAAAGCGTGACCCTGCTCTACACCTGCTATGAGTGCATAAACCGCTGCCCCGTGGGTCAGTGAAATAACTTCTCTCGCTCACTGTGGATGTTATCATCCACAGTGGATGGGTGGGTTTTCGTCTGCCCGGGCGGACTGCACTCACCCTACGCCGCCTTCCTCGCTACCACCACATCCTGCGGTATGGGGTCGCTGCCGCCGGTGCCTGAACCCCTCAGGATGAGCTCTGTCTTGAACTTCCCCTGTATCAGGCTATTTAATCCCGCCATGTTAATCGCTATGCCCGACTCGGGCAACTCCGGGCAGCAGGTGAACCAGTTGCGGCTGCCGGGCAACGGCGTGCTGAACTTAAACATACCAGCAAGCACAGGGTCGTAGTTGAAGATGAACCCCGGCTCTACCCTCGGCTCCTCTACAATGTGACAGGTAAGGATGGCTAGACCGTTGGGCTTGAGGACGCTGTGTATTTTGTCAGCGTAGCCCAGGGCATCCGCTTCCTGCAGGTGAGTGAAAACCGATATCGCTATCACCACATCCACTGACTCAGCAGCGAGGGGCCAGTCTTCTCCATAAGAAGCCTTTCTATCAGCAGCACCCTTTTGATTTGTAGGATAGAACGGATTGATATCCCTGGAAAGGTGGAACTTCACTTTGGGTATCTTCGCATATTTCTGTCTGCAATAGTCTATATAGCCCTCCTGGATGTCAATCCCCAGGTATTCGCCTCCGGGATGGGTGAAAAACACGCTCACGGGAGCCAGTTTCCCGTGACCGCACCCTAAATCAACAAGCATCAATGAGCCATTCGGAGCATAGCACCTCATCAGGGCGGCGAAGAATCCCTGCTGATAAACCCAGTTAGCAACGCTGTCCCCTACCACATCCCCCCAGATCTCGTCGGGAACGTTATCAATCAGGTACTCAGCCTCAGGCCATGCCCATTTCCTTTCAAACCGCTTGAAGTACCTGCAACTTAAGGTCTTGAAATCGAAAGCCCTCATCTGAGAAGCCCTTCCCTCTCTAACGCTACGGAGACATCTTTCAAGCCCAGTCTCTCCAGCCCCGCTCTTTTTTGAAGTCCGGATGGTACGTCCCAGCCGCGGATTCCATAGAACTCGCCCTTCAGCTTCTCGAAATCCTGGCGGTCGAGGACAATGTCCTTGCGGGAGAAAAGCTCTCCATTTTTGCCGGGAACCACGCAATCGGTGTTGCCGAAGTCTCCCTTCAAAGGAGTGGTGAAGTTGTACTCGTCTATTATGTCGTGTTCTCTGCCCTTGCGCCCTTCTCTGGACAGGATAGCCCTTTGCAGATTGAAAATCCGCTCGCCGATTTTATATAAGCCCGCCTCGTCTATCTCCCTGCCAGTTACCGCAGAGAGAATCTGGCTCTCGAACGAGGGGTCGCCCACGCCGTCGGGGTTAGCCTCCGAAAAATAGATAGGCCAGAACAGGTCGCATAAAATGAGGCTCTCTTTGGCGTACTCGCGGTCCTGAATCTTTGCCGCAGCCATCGCCTTGCCCTCGTACGTGGAGAAGTCAACCGCCAACTTGCTGCCGAAGAAACGCTTAGACATTGCGAGCAGGACTTCGGTGGTTACAGGCACGTCCTTCATGCCCCTGAGCCGGAGACCCCACAGCATAGCGGGCACGCTGACCTCGTGAAGCTGCTGGATGGGCAGCCTCGGCTCCATAGCCCAGAATATACCGGTGGTGATATACAGCCTGGGACCGTATAGCTCGTTGTCGCCGGTCCTGGTCATGTAATCCTTAATCAGCTTCTGCGCCTCGCTGCCCATGCTCGCGGCTGCTTTATGGGTGCCGTTGGCAAGCGTGTCGCCGAACCCTTCACGGTGGGCGATCTTCCTAACCAACGCCTCGATGAACTCATAGCTCCCGATTTTAGAGAGCGGTATCCCCGTCCGCTCATCCGTCAACAGCCCCGACTTATGGCAGCGGCTCAGCCACATAATCATGGTCTCTATTGCGCGGGTATCCACTCCATAGTCATCGCAAAGCTCGGTGGCTTTGAGGGCAACATCGGTGGTGCCGTAATAGCGTTGGGCACGGGTCTCGTAGGACATGGCTGCCTGGCACATGAACTTCCTCTCGCCGCCGTCGGGTTTCTGGTAAGTAGCCCTCACGCACCCGCTGGGGCAGCCCCGGCAGAAGCTCTTCTTCAGCTTGTTTCTGGGCGTCAGCATCCCCATAGCTAGCACTGACTCGAGATAGCCGGTGCTCAGCGTGCGTACCCTGCCCCTCAGCTTTGTCAGTTGCTCCTTATGGGCTACCCCGACCTTTTTGTCGCCCTTCACTGCGATAGCCTTGAGGTTCTTGGAGCCCATCACCCCCGCCAGATTGCCAGCGCCCACAGAGTCGTCGGACGCCAAGAAGGTGGCGAAGCTCACCATGTTGTCGCCCGCAGCTCCCACAGTGAGCACGTGCACTGCTTCGCCGTGCTCCTTCTTC
Organism: uncultured Dehalococcoidia bacterium; assembly: GCA_964354695.1. GTDB lineage: Bacteria > Chloroflexota > Dehalococcoidia > SZUA-161 > SZUA-161 > CAYHAX01. The sequence goes on along the minus strand of CAYHAX010000229.1, from coordinate 652 downwards.
AGTTCCTGCTCGCAGTAGAAGCTGCTCTTACCCTTGAAATGAGCCGCATTTTTTATCTCAATATTATCACCGTCAACCCAGATATACACAGGCTTATCAGCCTTACCCCAGACCACCATGCCGTCGTAGCCAGCGGCTTTGAGTTGAGCGCCCCAGGAGCCGCCCAGGTTGCAGAAAGAGAACCGGTCTGAGAATACAGACTTGCCGCAAATCTGGAAACGGCTGGCGAAACCAGGCACGCCGCAGAGAGGTCCAGTCATGAAAATCAGGCTGTTCTCCGGGTCCAGCGCCTTGGACTTCGGGGGCACCGCGTCCCAGTAAATCTTCGCAGCTATCCCCCTCCCGCCGAGGAAGAGGTCAGTGTAGTTGCTCGTGAGCAAACTTGTAGCTTTGCCCGAAGATAAATCAACCCTCAGGATTTCTCCAGCGTAACCGTTTTGTCCTATCATCGCAGTCTCCTTATTCCCCATTCGATAGCTGTGGCTGTTGTCATACCTGGTCAGAAAAATCCCCCCCCTTCCTGGGGTGGGGTAGGGGGATTAGCCGTAGAGGCACGGCATGCCGTGCCCTAACAGGGTATTAAGCTTCTCCGCAACTTCGGCTTCTGTAAGCGGTGCTCTCACGCGCAGTTCAATCGTCTTATCACGATTTA
>CAYHAX010000228.1:0-10124 GCA_964354695.1 uncultured Dehalococcoidia bacterium | reverse complement strand
ATTAATTTAAGCGTGGTACGCAATATTACAGGAAGGAAACCGCGTGATTCGTGCAGTGCGGGACGACCTGTGGCAGAAACAGAAGCGTGAAGCATATACTTTACAGACAAAAATAGCTAGTATAGAAAGCGTATAGACGATACCACCTTTGGGGTACCCTGTCAAGGGGGGTACGTTTTTTTTGGGGGGGGGAGCCGTACCCCACCTTTCAATTTAATATTTGCAATTTGCAATCCCTGGTAACAATCTCTCCTTTCCCAAACCTGTCCCTGACCTGTTCAGGGAGCAGGAATCCAGGCTCCCTGGGGAGTTTGGAGCATCCGCTCCAACTAGGTAGGGGCACAAAATTTTGTGCCCTAAATCCTGTCTGCTCGCTGTGGATGTTATCATCCACAGCCGCTTACAGAACTCGTTGACGTGTACAAGTTTGGAGGCGCGGTTCGGATTACCAATAACCCGAAGGGCAGGGTTCCACGGGCTATGCCCGTGGGGGAATGCGTGTTCGCCCGAAGGGCGTCAAGCAAAGCTTGTTCGTGACAAGTGCCACGGGCTCTGCCCGTGGGTATCTACGTAAGGGGCAAGAAACCTTGGTTGAAAAGTGGTAAACTAGCCACAAATCAACCCGTGAGGCTTTGTGCAAGGTGGCTAAAGTGACCAAAGGCCTGCACCTAGAAACAGTCAATTAATTATTTACGGAGGAGAAAAATGGATTTCAAATTGAGCGAAAAAGAGGAGGCACTGCGAGAAGAGATTCGCAGATTTGCCAAGGCGGAAATACCCCAGGATTTTATTAACAATTTTCTTGACGAAGAAAGCCGTGACGAAGACTGGGCTTTTACCATGTCGATCTCTAAGAAGCTTGCCCGGAAAGGCTGGCTCGTTATGGCCTGGCCAAAGAAATATGGCGGGCAGGAAGCCTCATACTTTGAGCGAATGGTTCTTGCTATGGAAGCTACCTATTGGGGAATCCCCGGTCTTGGGATGGGCATTAGTGGAACCGCCTGGGTGGGTCCATCTCTGATGCTTTATGGCAACGAGGAGCAGAGGCAAAAATATCTGCCGCCTATCGCCTCAGGAGACCCGGATGGCGTGTGGTGTACCGGTTACAGCGAACCCAATGCCGGCTCGGATTTTGCCAATATTCAGACACGGGCTGCACGAGAGGGCGATGAATACATAGTCAATGGACAAAAGGTTTGGACAAGCTGTGCCCACAGAGCCAGATGGTGCTGGCTCGCAGTCGTGACAGACCCTAATGCTCCTAAGAAACAGCACGGCATTAGCCTGCTCATCGTGGATATGAAAAGCCCAGGCATAACCGTTAGACCATTATTAAGTTATTCTGGAGTTCATATTTTCAACGAAGTCTTTTTCGACAATGTCCGGGTTCCAGCAGCCAACCTTGTTGGCGTAGAAAACCGCGGGTGGTATCAGTTAATGCAGTCTCTGGCTTACGAAAGACATAGCGTCGGCGCTCAGATATACGGAGCTGGGAAACGAATGTTAGAGAGTCTTGTGGAATATGTAGCCGAAACTAAACAAGATGGGGTACTGCTATCACAGAACCCTGTAATTCGGCATAAGCTGGCAGAAAGAGCGATTGAGCTGGAAACCCTAAAAATGCTTTCGTACGAAATAACCTGGAAGATGAGCCAGGGTGTAGTCCCTATCTACGAGGCTTCCAGGAATAAGGCTTACGGTGACTATATACAGGAACAGATGGCCTATACCGGCACAGAGATATTGGGAGCCTATTCCCAGGTAGACCAGAATTCCAAGTTCGTCAAGCTCAAAGGCGCAATACAGCATCTGTATTTGCTATTCCCGGGCATTACCATAGCGGCCGGCACGGATGAAATAGAGAAAAACATCATTGGGCAGTTCAAGCTGGGCCTGCCCAAATCCTATTAAAATTAAAAAGATAAAGGAGATTACGATGGATTTTAACTTTTCTGAACAGCAGAATATGCTTCGCAATGAAGCTAGGCGTTTCCTGGCAAAGGAATGTCCAAAATCCAAGGTCAAAGAGCTTGAGAAGGAACAAGAGGGATACGACCTTCAAATCTGGCGCGATATGGCAGATATGGGATGGATGGGGCTTGTTTTGCCCGAAGAGTACGGAGGACTAAATGCTGACTTCGTGGACTTGGTACTTTTAATGGAAGAGATGGGCCGAAACATTCTGCCCGGGCCTTTTTTCTCCACCGTAGCGCTTTGTGCTCTGCCACTACTTGAGTATGGGAATGATGTCCAAAAGGCGGAATATCTTCCTCAAATTACAAGAGGGGAAAAGATTTGGACTCTGGCGATGACTGAGTCGTCAGGCGACTATAGGGCCTCTGCGTTAGAAGCCGAGGCGAAGCTAGAAGCCGGAGAATATGTCCTTAGCGGTGACAAGTCCTTTGTCTCTTATGCCAATGTGGCCGACCACTTACTGGTTGTAGCCCGGACTGATAAGAGCAAGGCACCTGAGAAGGGGCTAACGTTCTTCACGGTTGACGCCAGGAAGCAGGGCATACATATTGAGACAATATCTACACTGACCGGCGAGAAACAGTGCAAGGTCAGTTTCAAGAATGTGAAGATTCCTAGGAAAGACATCCTGGGTAAGGTAGGACAGGGTTGGGACATAGTTGAGTATATCATGAGAAAGGCTACGGTATTGAAATGCGCAGAAGTATCCGGGGCATGCCAGGCGGTTCTGGATATGTCTAACACCTATGCCAAAGAGAGGATACAGTTTGGCAAGCCCATCGGCTCTTTCCAGGCTATACAGCACAAGCTGGTTGATATGCTCATAGACGTTGAGGGACTCCAATATCTAGTTCACCAGGCAGCTTGGCTGGTTAGCACTGGTGCACCATGTGATTTACAAATTGCCATGACTAAAGTGAAAGCCAATGAGGTATACAGACGTATTGCTTTAAGCGGGGTCAAGATCCACGGAGCCATCGGTTTCACCATGGACCATGACATTGGTCTGTATTACCGCCGGGTCTTAGGAGCAGAGTTTGTACTGGGAGACACTGACTTGCACCTGGACAAGGTCGCTGCAAACATAGGGCTGTGAGTCATTTATTCAAATAAGCCTGAAGAGGAACGGCCTTTGGCGTACCCTGTCAAGGGAGGCACGTTTGAGGGGCAGCCCTCCCCCGGTAGCACAGTTTGCCCAGGTGGCAACAGGCGCCCTCGCCTGTGCACCCTTCTGCTCGCTGTGGATGTTATCATCCCCGAAGAGCAAGGATGTACAATAGTGGAAGCCTTTCGACTGACTTGTAATTGCTGCTCCAAAACGGTCATTCCTGCTCTACCTTTTGTTGTTTCTTAAATAATAGGGGTTCCATAGAGGTCGTTTACTAACTGGGGTGTACAGAGGGGCGTCCGCCTCAGGCGGCTGTCGGGGGTTTGGGGGTGCCCCCCCAAACCAAAAAGTCCCCCAATCCTTCCTTTGAAGGAGGGGCACACAGGGGGCTGAAAAAGGATTGATAAACGACCTCATTCCATAAGGACTTGTTTACAAGGTATGTTGGCACTAGTGTCCTGAGTTAATAGACAGTCACATAAGTCTGAAGCTAACATCGCCTTATCCGAGCGTAAAGACTTATGTAACGAATTTCTAGAACAGGACACTAGTACTTAGTTGCATAAGTCTCTTGACGATACCGTAGCTTTGCCTTAACTTTGAACAATTGGTGCATCATTTGCCCAAGTAAGTACTAGAATTGTATGAAGGTCTGCGGAGCAGCACACTGGTTGCCTCTGGAAACGTTAAGATTAGGCTAATGAAAGGAGTATTACATGGCTAAGAAAATCATTGGTAGTCGAGTGAATCAGATACTGGGATCGGAATACCCATTGGTCGTAGGAACCATGTTGGGATGGTCAAACGCTGAATTTGTAGCCGCTGCTGCCAATGCAGGAGCGTTTGCGTCTATAGCATCGTCCATGTACAGCACGGCACAGGCACTTCGTGAGGAAATAAGAAGAGCCAAACGTCTGACGGACAAACCGTTTGGAGTGAATATCAACTTGTTCCCTGCCTTGAAACCCCAAAACGTAAGCGAGTATGTCGACGCCGCCATTGAGGAAGGAGTAGGTGTAATCGAGACCGCAGGCCGCAGCCCTGAAGAGCTGGTAAGTCGTATTAAGAACGGGAAAGCCAAGCTAATGCACAAATGTGCCCGGTTAAGGGACGCCAGAAAGGCGGAGAGTATTGGTGCGGATATCGTCGAAATAGTGGGATTCGAGTGTGGTGGTCACCCTAGCAGGGAAGGCATTGGCGGGCTTGTACTGATTCCCCAGGTGGTAGATGCGGTGAAGATACCTGTGATCGCTGGCGGCGGAATTGCCGATGCACGAGGCTTCGTCGCTGCCCTGGCACTGGGAGCTGAAGGGGTGCTGATGGGTACGAGATTCCTGGCATGTCGCGAGTGCCAAGTTCACTCTAACCTAAAGAGCAAACTCGTTGATACTGCTTCAACAGAATCCACTCTCGTCCTGGGCACTATCGGTGACCCAATGAGAGTGCTGCGCACCGAGCTGGTTACGAAGATCCAGCAGTTGGAGGAAAAGGGAGCCACTTTAGAAGATCTGGTCCCACTGATTTCTGGGGAGAAGAGTAGGCAAGCGATGTCAGTAGGAGATGTGGACAATTCTCTCTTGCCTTGCGGACAGGTCGTTGGTCTAATCCATGATATCTCCACGATGAAGGAGATAGTATATAGCATCGTTAAAGGGGCAATAGCTGTTGATGAACGGTTGGGACGAATCCTTCAGCGAAAAAGTTAGTTGCTCGACAAAATATTTTACGTTAGTTCGTGGATGACAGCTCCCGAACAGAAAATTGGCCAAGAATTGGTAAAAATAGGAGGAAATACATGGACTACAAAGTACTCATCCTGCAAAAGGAAGGCCCAATAGCGATTCTAACTTTGAACCGGCCCAAGGTAGGTAATTCCTTTGATTTGATACTGGGGGCAGAATTCGATTACGCGGTCAAACAGGTGGGCGAGGATCGAGATATCAGGGCATTGATTATCACCGGCGCTGGAAATTACTTCAGCACTGGCATAGATCTTAGCATGTTTGCCACACCAGAGCGTCATGCTGGCGGCTTAAATGCCATAAAGGACATATTACCATCCGGTGATGATGAGACGCTCGGAAAGGGAACTGCCGTGGCTGCCGCAATCAGGCTCAGAAAGATGACCAAGCCAGTGATCGCTGCCGTGAACGGACCGGCTGTGGGTCAGGGCTTTGCCGTAGTCCTGGCCTGTGACATCATTATTGCATCTGACAAGGCCAAATTCAGTATGGCGTTTGTCAAGCGCGGTGTGAACCCGGACACCGGAGCTTCATTTAACCTACCCCGTATCATTGGACCCCAAAGAGCGTGTGAACTGGCGTTTACAGGTGACATCATCGATGCAGCACAGGCCGAGCGCATAGGTTTGGTCAACCGAACTGTTCCTCATGATGACTTAATGAAGGTAGCTCGAGAGCTGGCAGCGAGGATAGCGAAAAACCCGCCACTTGCCGTAGGATTTGCCAAGTCACAGATGTATCAGGCTATGTTAGAGACGGATATGGTCGAGCATATGAAGCGTGAAGTGGAAGTCATGGAAAGACTCATGACAACTGCGGATTTTCTGGAAGCTGCAACTGCTTTTTTGGAGAAACGTGAGCCTGTTTTTAAAGGAGAGTAATATACATGCTGCTGGCCAGAGATTAGTTTTCAATACCACACTAGTGGGGATTGGGCATGCAGAACCTACAATATTGTCCGTGGGAAAATAGTTCACACTTGTATTTTAGCTTCAATTTGGCGGCAACTCAGAAGTAGTAGCGTCCCTATAGTCCTAAAAACTTTAGTCAAGGTGCTCCGAAAGCTCTCCCCTTGTATGACTTGAATCACAGAACACCGTGGTTCTTGGACTTATCATAGTCTTAAGAGGTTACAAGCGTCGACATGTCAAATAGCTTCTCACGGATGTCAAGAGAGAAAAAGACTATCGAAATTATGATCAGTCTGTACTGCCATGACCGGCATGCAACAAAGTCTTCACTCTGCAAATATTGTAAGGAACTTCTCGATTATGCAGGAGCTCGGCTTGCGAAGTGTCCATTTCAAAATGGCAAACCTACTTGTGCCAAATGTGCTATTCATTGTTATAGTCCAATTAGGAGAGAGAAGATTCGTGAAGTAATGCGCTATGCTGGCCCGCGTATGTCCTACAGGCATCCCATTTTGGCGCTACTTCATCTCCTTGACGGACGCCGTAAGCCGGCGTTCCGCATTTGATACACTATTTCCCACAATTTTGTCCGTGGTAAAGTAATACACACTTTGGTTTTAGCTTCAGTTTGGCGGTAAGTGGTGGTAGGGCTCTTTAAACATCAATGGCTTATGTAAAGTGCGCCGAAAACACTAGATTCTGCAAGCGGGAAAGATTGACAATGACTGAGCCGGAGATTAGCATCGCATATGATATAAAGGACACTGTTACCATAAGAGGTCGATACAGATAGCATGGGGTTAAGGAGAGGTACAAATGAACAGGATGCAAAAGCTATTTCAGCCAGGCAGAATAGGCAAGCTGTCAATAAGAAACAGAATAGTGATGGCACCTATGGGCCTCATTGGGCTCACGGAGCCGGACGGGAGGATCCTGCAACGAGCTATAGACTACTACACGGAACGGGCCAAAGGCGGTGTCGGCTTGATAGTAACAGGGCTCTTTCTTCCCATCCTCGATATCGAATCTGGACCGTTGAAGAAGCTGGGTATATCCTTAATACCGAGAGTTGATAGTCCTGATGTTATACCGCTACTGAGGGAACTAACCGATTCTGTCCACAGATATGGTGCCAAGATCGCCATTCAGCTTACAGCAGGCTTTGGCCGCGTTTTGAACCCTCACCTGTTAGCCCTTATAGGAATCGATACTACGGTAGGACCCTCTGCTATGCCGAACGTCTGGGATCTGAAGGTAATTACTCGTGAACTCACGACTGAAGAGGTAGAGGCAATCGTAAGATCATTCATTACTGCAGCGGAGATAGTAAAAGCTGCGGGTTTTGATGCTGTAGAGCTACATGGTCATGAAGGTTACCTTATGGACCAGTTTACGACCTCTCTCTGGAACAAACGGAAAGATAAATACGGGGGAGACCTAGATGGCAGGCTCAGGTTTTCGCTGGAAATCATACGAAACATCAAAGAGATAGCAGGGAAGGACTTCCCCGTAATCTACAGGTACGCTATCAACCACTACATAGAAGGAGGGCGTGGTGTGGAGGAGTCCCTGGAAATCGCCAGGAGGTTGGAAAAGGCTGGGGTAGATGCCCTTCATGTCGACGCAGGCTGCTACGATGATTGGTACTGGCCCCATCCACCAATCTATCAGCCGCCGGGTTGTATGGTTGACATGGCAGAAAAGGCAAAGAGGGTGGTTGGAATCCCCGTTATCGCTGTTGGTAAGCTGGGATACCCTGAGCTGGCAGAGAGAATTCTCAGGGAGGAAAAGGCGGATTTTGTTGCCATGGGACGGAGTCTTCTGGCAGACCCCGAATGGCCCCTGAAGGTAAAAGAGGGCAGGCTAGAGGATATCCGGCCCTGCATCGGATGTCATGATGGGTGCCTGGCTAGGGTAATAAGCGGAGCTGCTATTAGCTGTGCCATAAACCCTGCCACTGGTAACGAGAAGGAGTTCACTGTAACCCTAGCCGAGAAGCCCAAGTCTGTGCTGGTGGTCGGAGGCGGCATCGCTGGCATGGAGGCAGCCATGGTTGCTGCGCTGAGGGGGCATGGGGTAACCCTGTATGAAAAGCGCGACAGGCTGGGAGGGCATCTAATAGAGGGATCGGTACCCGCATTCAAGAGCGACATCAAACTGTTAAATGATTACTACACCACTCAGTTGGGGAAGTTGGGCATCAAGATAGAATTACGCAAAGAGGTCACACCGGAGCTGGTTCAAAAAATGAAGCCAGATGTCGCCATCATTGCCACCGGTTCAACCATGATCGTCCCTGAAATCACCGGAATTGAGAAGAGCATAGTTGTTAGCGCCATTGACCTGCTCCTGGGCCGAAAGAAAGCCGGGGAACGTGTTGTCATCGCTGGTGGGGGTTTGATCGGCTGTGAGACCGCTATCTATCTGGCCCAACAGGGCAAGAGGGTCACAATTGTTGAGATGCTGGAGGAGATCATTCCTGATGTTTTTGAAGCAAACAAGCAATATCTCTTCAAGATGCTTGCTGAGAATGGGGTGAACGTATTGACCAACACGAATCTGGTCAGGGTAAAGGATGATGGTGCTGTTGTGATCAACCAGTTTCGGAGGTATGAGGCGAAACTGCCGGCCGATACGATTGTTATAGCCATGGGTCTCAAGCCAGAAAGGGGTCTGGTGAAAGCCTTGGAGGGCAAGGTGAAGGAACTTCATACTATAGGGGATTGTGAGGGACCGGGGAGAATAATGGATGCGGTATGGGGTGCCTTTAATATCACGCGTACCCTCTAAACTAGCTTTACTCAGAGCCTTAAGCAATGGTAACAAGACGTCAAATCGTTGCTTGATGCTTCGGAGAGATGAACTTCTAACTTACGTTGTAGATAATGTGGTTGTGGCGTTGGTTCTTTGACCCTATAATTGTCGTCAACCGGACGCGATGAGCTGAGGAAAGTCAAAGGACTACCGAAGGTAGTCTTGTCTCTTTGGTACGCATCAAAGGGTTGAAATGCGCGTCGGACTCATGTTAAAGTCAAATTAGCCCATGTAGGCAGCAAGGAGCTCAAATGATAGCAACACCAAGGGATGCAGCTACCCTGATTCTTATGCGTGATGCCGCTGGCCCTGAAACTGGGATTGAGATCCTGTTGTTGCGAAGGCATACTAAAAGTGCTTTTATGCCCGGTGCTTATGTCTTTCCAGGGGGGAGGGTGGAAATTGCCGACTACACACAGGAGGTCGAAAGAATTTGCCACGGACTCGGTTTCCAACAAGCTCAAAATATTATTACTGGTACTTCTCCGCCTGAGAAAGCGCTAGGGTTCTTTGTCGCCGCTATCCGGGAGGCGTTTGAGGAAGCGGGGATTCTTCTCGCTTATCGGGAAGTTCCAGACCTTATAGCTTTTAAAGAAGAAGAGAAGGTCCAATTCGCCGAATACCGTAGGCAAATACAGAGGGTTCCTTTCTCTCTCGCCAAGATCATCGAGAGGGAGGGGTTGAAGCTAGCTACTGCGAATCTGTTCTATTTTGCCCACTGGATTACTCCAGAGGTCTCTCCTCTTCGGTTCGACACTCGCTTTTTTGTAGCTGTCGCCCCCTCAAAACAAGAAGCTCTTCAGGACGCGTTGGAAACCACCGCCCATATATGGATTACCCCTCAAAAAGTGCTGAAGGAGCACGGGATGAGCTTACCTGTGCCTTTTGCCACACTGTCCAATATCACGGTCCTTGCCCAATTCACGAGTGTTGATGAAGTGATTGCTTCAACAAGGAGTAAAGAGATACCTACCATCCAGCCGACAGTTACTCTCGATGATGGGGAAATTAAGTGCGGAATATAGGTAGAATGGGATTACTGGTGTCAGCCATTCAGTCACATCCTTGAATCACTTGCCTTTGCAAGCCATATGTCACGTGTGCTCGAGCAAACTGAAAAAACAGCCTCAGTATCGAAGTCTTTCTGAACCGCAACTTACGCAGCAGCAAAACCAATGGTAGTTAGAGCTCCGGGGGAACAATTGTGCCAGATTGTTTACGGTTTGGCAATTTGGTGATTTCTTCACTATCGCGAGTGAGAGACCTTATCCTTAGGGGTTGACGGTCGATGTTGTAGACGATTAGAATCAGAGAACCAACGGCAAGGAGGTTTAGGCATGGAACATAGTAAGCACCAAACAGGTCCTGACAAGCTTCTAGCGCAAGCTATAAAGGTAGTTGATTTAGTTGATTATCAGGAAAGTTCTGTGGTAAGCAGGACGATAATTGATAAGAAGACAGGAATATTAACCTTGTTTGCTTTTGGAGAGGGGCAAGGATTAAGTGAACATGCAGCACCGTTTGATGCTTTAGTTTATCTTCTTGATGGAGAAGCTGAGATTGTTATCTCAGGGA
>CAYHAX010000227.1:0-3215 GCA_964354695.1 uncultured Dehalococcoidia bacterium | reverse complement strand
GCTCACCCCCAGGAAGCATTGGACGTGATCACGGCCGGATCGGCAACCCGCGACGAGGCCAGGCTGCTTGGCATAAACAAGGGCGCACCGGTGATGAGGACACAGCGCACGGCGACTGACCGCCAGGGACTGCCCGTCGAGTTCAGCAACGTAGTCTTCCACGCCGAGCGCTACCAGTTCGTGGCGCACATGCAAAGAATAGGATGAGTCACTTCAATATTTTCACACAGGAGATCCTTTCATGGCATCGGCGAATCTTCCTCTCATGACATCGGCGAATACTACACAAGAAATCAGGGTCTACGGTTACAGATGGGTGGTGCTGCTGTCGTTTGTGTTCGGTGGCTTCATGACGCAGGTTTTCTGGATCTGCTATGCGCCGATCACCAAGGTGGTCGCCCACTTGTTCCGCCTGGAGGAACGCGCCACGATCGTCGGCCTGGGAGGTATGGCCATAATCTTTGGCATCGTCGTCGGCCAGATCGCCACGCCCTTCATGCTGGAAGCTTGGGGCCTCCGCAATACCATGCTGATCTACGGCATAGCTGGCGTGGTGTCTGCGCTGGTCTTCCTGATCTTTGCGAAGGACCATCCCCCGACGCCCGCAGGCCACGAAGAGCGGGTGCTTATGTTGGACGGCCTGAAGCACATTTTCACGATGCGCGATTTCTACCTGCTGGCCTTCATTGCGTTCGTCATTAACGCCATCTTCAACGGCATTTCAACCTGGGTGGAGGTGTTCGTCCGCCCCAAGGGCCTTGACATCAACCAGGCTGGCTTGATCGGTGGCTTGCTTCTGATCGGTGGCATCCTCGGATTCCTCATCTTCCCATTCACCTCGGATCGCACCCGCAAACGCAAGCCGGTTATTATGGTCGGCGCCTTGCTTTCTCTCCCGTTCCTGGTTCTGCTGGCTAACGTGGACAGTTTTGCGCTGCTAGCAATCGTCTCGGTCTTGCTGGGCATTTGCGTCATGGGCATCTGGCCGGTGACACTGCAATACTCCACCGAGATATGTTACCCGGCGCCTGAGGGCACATCCATGGGCATGATCAGCCTTGCCGGGCAGATATCTGTGTTGGCGGTGACCGCCATGGGCTGGTCTAATGAGGTCTATGGCTCGTTCACGCCTTCGCTGTTGGCATTTGCCGTGTCCATGGCCGTAGTTGTGGTATTTGTCTCCATCATGAAGGAATCGAAGCTCATCCAGGCTGCACAGCAAACCGAGGGAACTAAAGCGGAATCCTGAAAGAGCTGCAGGATTGTCTGGAAAAGGATGCCTATTACCTTGTTTTTGCGCAAACAGGCGGCATTTCTATTCCGTAATGCAAACACAGGCCATTTCTATTCGGTTTTAGCCGCCTGAACAGTACCTTTCCAAGCAAATGGCCAGGTCGCCGGAAAATTGCTTTAGACTTAGCAGTTCTACTCGAATGAGCCGTCCATCGGCAAAGATGAGTCTTCCGGGCATTTTCAGTAAATCACGGACGATGCGCTTGGGCCCGAAACCCTCGAATTGAGTGCCCACCAGGGCTCGAAAATAGAAATCGGACAACAGGTTATGCGCCAGGTCGGTCAGCAGAATGTAGCCCTTCTGGCCTAAAAAACTATGCTTTCGGCGGGCTTCCAGGTTCAAGCCAGACTTGTCGCTGCGGAATTGTTCCACTTCTGCCCCACCCCGGGCATCATATTGGGCCATAAACAGCCCTTTGGAAGGCAGCGCCAGGGTCGAAATGTAGTAACTGTGGACAAAAGCGCCATCTTTTAGTCTGCGCTTGACGAAAACTCGCACAGCCCGGCCGTAATCGATGGGTGGCTCCACTTCGCCCAGCCAGACATCTTCATAAGCATCCCAGCGCGTGACTTGTTTGGCTAAAGCTTCGGCTCGCCGGTTGGAGATCCCTTTGGCCATCAGGTGATAGTCACGGTCCAGCAGCCAGTGGAGATTGTCGTCGCTCCCAGAGCCGCCATCCAGCCGCCAAACGGTCCGTTTGCGCTGATCGGGAGCTAACTCTAAAGCAATTTCCAGGGCTAAGACGGCTGGTTTCAGACATTGGACCGTCAGACGGTTGCCCGGATAGATATCGGACCAGATGGTTTCTCGGTAATCAATCGCACTGACGCGGGCTAATTGCCGTCCAGTGGCGTTTTTTTACCACTAAAGTAGCCCTTTTGGCTCTCTTGTGCCAATGAACTGCACGGCAAACCGGAGAGGTCGAAGTCAAGCCATAGATAGCCACGCCAATCGTGACTGCCAATTCGGCCGTAGGTTTGCCAGATGGTGGTCGTGCTTTGCCGGAGTTGCTCAATCTGCTTTAGAGTTAGCCCATCCAGGGTCCGAGACAGGCTGGACTGGTCGGCAAAATGCTCCCATCCCCAGAGCTTGGCCAGCCCAATTTCTGGTTTCAGCAGCTGGTTGACTTCAGAAAGGGTCTCACAACCGGTCAAAATGCTCAACAGAACCTGGATCAGCTTATCGGCAGCGCTAAAGTTCCGCCCGCGCATCAGAATCTGGGCCCGGATGAGGGCTTCGAGTATGTGATTTTGTTGGTAATGTGCGCACAGTGCCGCAAGCGGCGCAAATTGTGAGTTGGTCAACTCGTCGGTGAAACCAATTTCGACAGTCATCGGAGTACTCCTAAGGAATGTAAGTCTAAAGCAATTTCTCCGATGATACCGGAACCTGGCTTTATCCGCTTAGTTTTGGCACTTTTGCCGATTAGAAATGCCTTGTGTTTGCGTTATCGAATAGAAAGTGCCTGTGTTTGCGCAAAAACAAGGTGATAAGAGAATCATGAATCAAATATACTTCCACTCTAGCGAATCCATGCCGGAAATAAGCGCTGATGGCGTAGCGTTGACGGTGACCTCGCCACCATACTGGAATGCCATCGATTACGACATCCATGCCGCCAATGATTCCAAAAATTACCGCACGCGTGCCTACTCCCAGGGTTATACGGATTATTCCGCCTACCTGGATTGGTTGACCCGGATCTTCAGCGAGGTGCTGCGGGTTTCCCGGCCTGGTGGTTTCTGCGCCATCGTCATTGGCACTGTCTTGCTGGAAGGCCGCCTGTACCCGGTGCCCTTTGACACCGTCGCCCGCCTGACCCAATCTGGCTGGTTATTCCACCAGGATTTTATCTGGCATAAATGCACCGCTGGGGTCAAGCGCGCCGGCGTCATGATCCAAAGACCCTTCCCAGGCTATT
>CAYHAX010000226.1:0-7200 GCA_964354695.1 uncultured Dehalococcoidia bacterium | reverse complement strand
GCCTGAGCAGCAGCGAGCCGGTCATCCTCAGGTGCAGTATCAGAGCCTCGCCGCTGGCGAGGCGAAAGATGAGGTATTTCCCTCTTCGGGTAACCTCTTTTATCACCTGTCCCGCCAGGTGGAGTTTAAGTCCCTTAACCGAAGTATGGTGCACCATCTCGGGGCAATAGATGGACACGGCGGTGAAGCGGCGTCCCTCCATGTGGGGGCGCAGGTCATTTACAATGGTTTCGACTTCAGGTAGCTCAGGCATTCTTGTTCTTCTCAACCCCCTGAATCCCCCAATCTTGGGGGACTTTTTAAGCTGGGGGATACCCCCAGACCCCCAGTCCTTCCCAAGGGGAAGGACCCCTCTGCCCTCCCCGGGGGGCGAGGGCGCATGCCATGCGCCCCTACGGGTGAACGGGCACAGCACGCTGTGCCCCTACATAGGGGAAAGGGCTTTATTCCATCTCTCCCCAGCTTTTACCTGTCTTGATATCCACCTTAACAGGGACGCTGAGCTTGATTGCGTTGGGCATTATCTGGAGCACCAACTCTTTCAGCTTCTCCAGTTCCCCTTGAGGCAGCTCGAAGAGTAACTCATCGTGCACCTGGAGAATCATCTTTGCCTCAAACCCCTCTCTGACCATCTCATGCTGAAGCTGAATCATGGCAACCTTTATGATATCCGCCGAGGTGCCCTGGACGGGCATGTTTATCGCCATGCGCTCCGCCGACATCTTCACCTGGGCGTTGGAGGAGTTTATCTCCGGTATGTAGCGGCGTCTGCCTAGCACCGTCTGCACATAGCCTTTGTGCGCTGCTTCCTTCTTGGTGCGGTCGAGGTATTCCTTGACGCCGCTGTATTTCTCGAAATACGACTTTATGAACTGGGCTGCCTCCTGTCGGGATAGCTCGGTGGCTTGCTCCAAGCCGTACTCGCTCATGCCGTAGATGACGCCGAAGTTGATGGTCTTGGCTATCCTTCTCATCTCCTTAGTGACCCCGGAGAGGGGGACACCGAACACCTGCGAGGCGGTGGTGGTATGGATGTCCTCGCCGTGGGCGAAGGCAGCGAGCAGCCTGGGGTCCTGGGATAGATGCGCCAGTGCCCGCAGGTCTATCTGGGAGTAGTCGGCGCCCATGAGCAGTGAGGTCTCTTTCTCAGCTATGAACGCTTTCCTTACCTGCCTGCCCTCCTCGGTGCGCACGGGTATGTTCTGCAGATTGGGGTCGCTGGAGGAGAGCCTGCCTGTGGTGGTGCCGGTCTGGTTGAAGCTGGTGTGCACCCTGCCGGTATCGGGGTCTATCAATGCGGGCAGGGCGTCTATATATGTAGATTTCAGCTTGCCCAACTGACGGTACTCAAGCAGAAGCTCGATGATGGGGTGCAGTCCCTTGAGCGATTCCAATACCGCTGCCTCTGTGGAGTAGCCGGTCTTGGTCTTCCTGGCTCTGGGGAGTTTAAGCTCATCGAAAAGCACGACTCCAAGCTGCTGGGTCGAGTTTATGTTGAACATGTGCCCTACGCTTTTGTATATCTCGTTCTCCAGCTTGGACATGCGCTCGCTCATGCCCCAGGACATCTCGCGCAGCCTGGCGGTGTCCAGGGCTACGCCGTTGGTTTCCATGCGCAGCAGCACAGGCAGCAGCGGCATCTCCACCTCGGCGAACAGCTTCCATAAATCCTGAGCCTTGAGCTCAGGCTCCAGCAGCTTGCTCAGCCTTATGGTCATGTCGGCATCGGCGCAGGCATATTCAGCAGCCCTGGGCATGTCCACCCAGGACATGGAGATTTGCTTCGCACCAGTGCCGATGAGATTGGTTATAGGCGTCATCTCGATGCCCAGCTTGGAGAAGGAGAGGGGCTTCAAGCCGAGCGCCTTCTCGCCCAACAGGTAGGCTGCAATCATGGTGTCGAAGCTGAGGTTCTCCACTTTCACCTTGTATTTCTGGAGGACTGTCATGTCGTACTTGCCGTTTTGGGCTACCTTGGCGAGCTCGCGGTCTTCCAGAAGCGGCTTGAGCTTCTCTACGACCTGCTGCAAGGGTAGCTGCTTTCCCGAAGAGTGACCCACCGGCAGATACCAGGCTTTTCCCGGCGCTGCGGAAAGGGAGATGCCCACAAGAGACGATTGTCTGGGGTCCATGCCAGAGGTCTCCACATCGAAGGAGAAGGACGCGGCATGTGATAGGCTTTGAATCACCTCGTCGAGAGCTTCCGGGGTGTCCACAATCTTGTAGTCAGTGGCTTCTTTGACTGTTTGTGTCAACGCGGGGGCTGGTTTTTCCTCTTCCGACATAGCCTCGGGCAGCTTGGGGAGCAGGGTGAAGAACTCCAGCTCGCGGAAAAGCTCTGAAACCCTGGCGCGCTCGTAGGTGGTGACGCGGCAGGCATCGAGGTTGAAATCGATAGGTACATCTGTATCTATGGTGACGAGATCCTTGCTCTGCCTTGCCTCCTTCTCGTTCTGACGCAGCGTCTCCTGAGCCTTGGGCGGTGTGACCTCGGCCATATGTTGGTAGATCCCTTCGATGCTGCCGAATGCTTGTATCAGCTTGGTTGCTGTCTTCTCGCCGATGCCGCGCACCCCTGGGATATTATCGGAGGGGTCGCCCTTCAGCCCCTTGAAGTCGGAGAGTTGCTTCGGTGAAAGCTCGTATCGCTGCTGCACCGCTGCTTCGTCGTAGATTATGGTATCGCTGAAGGGTCTCCCCGGTTTAGGCGTGAGCACTCGAACGTGAGGCGATACGAGTTGCAGGGTGTCGGTGTCGCCGGTTACGATTACGGTGTCGACCCCCTGCTCGCTTGCCTTTCTGCTGATTGTGCCGATTATATCATCGGCTTCGTAGCCTGGTATCTCGAAGGAGGGGGCGTTGAAAGCCTTTATCAAATCGCGCACTCTGGCAAGCTGAATTTTAAGCTCGTTGGGGGCAGGCTTGCGGTGGGCTTTATATGCCTTGAACTGCTCATGTCTGAAGGTCGGAGCCGGGGCATCCAGAGCTATCGCCCAGTGTGTAGGCTTGTACTCGGCGAGCACCTTAAGCAGCATGGTAGAGAAGCCGTAGAGCGCGCCTGTGGGCTCTCCGGTCTTGGTCACAGCAAGCGCGGGCAGGGCGTGGAAGGCACGGTGCATCAGCGCGTGACCGTCGAAGACTATGAGCAAAGGTTTTTTAGTTGGCATATATCAACCGATTCCTTAAAAAAGGGTTTTGCCTTGGTTTGTCGGAAGGACTATTATCGGGTTGGCTCTGCAAGGCATTATATCAGAAGGGAAGGGGGAGGTGATACCTTGGCTAAGATCGACAACTTCAGCTTCGGCTCGATCACAGTGGACGGCAAGAAATACCGTCGCGACCTTTTCCTGCTCCCCGATGGAACTGCGAAGCAGAGGAAGGGGGGCTTCTGGATATTCGGCAGCCATAACCTAAAAAAGGGAGGAGATTGAAGAGCTGTCCAAAACAGGTGCTAAGGTGCTGGTGGTTGGGGTAGGTACGGAATCCAGAGCCAAACTATCTCAGGAGGCTAAGAGCTTCGCGGAGCAATCCAAGCTGGAACTCCAGGTCCTGCCCTCGGGAGAGGCGGTCGCGAAGTACAACGAATTATCAGGGCAGGGGAAGAAGGTGGCAGCCCTGATTCACATAACCTGCTAGGAGTCTTGTCTGGAACTGCAACAATACAAAGGGCGAGGCAACCTCGCCCCTACTTCGGCTGAATGCTGATATCTGATTGCTAGGACGTGCCGGGGGCTGGCTTCTCTCCGGGGTGCAGTGCCTGCCACTTCGCCAGCAGTTGCTTCTTATCTTCCTTGTGAGCGTCATCGAGGACGCAGCAGTCTACCGGACAGACCTCTTTGCATTTGGAAGTCTCGTGGGCGCCCACACACTCGGTGCATCTCTTAACGTCGATTACATAGATCTTATCGCCTTCGGTGATAGCCTGGTTGGGGCACTCGGGCTCGCATGCGCCGCAACTGATGCACTCGTCTGTGATTTTGTAGGACATTTCTCTTCCTCCTAATAGCTTTTTCTTCTAATTGGTTTCTTCGCCGGAGAGCCTGGTTTCGCAGCCTCTTTTCGGGCTTGCCGGCATCTCTTTTTCAAGGCGGCGGCTACGTGTTTGGGCACGAGGCTGTCTATGTTTCCGCCCAGTTCACAAGCCTCCTTGAGCAAGCTGGAACTGAGGAACTGGAATTCCAGGCTGGTCATCAGGCAGACCAACTCGACATCGGGACCCAGCTTTTTGTTCATCAACGCCATCTCGAACTCTCGTTCGAAGTCCGAGCTCATCCTCAGACCTCGCACGATGACACTTGCCTTTACCTTGCGCGCGAAGTCCACGGTGAGCCCGTTGTATGGTGCCACCTTCACGTTAGGCAGGTGAGCAACCGCTTTCTTCATCAGGTCTACTCTCTCCGCGGTGTTGAACATGAGGTGTTTCTGCGGGATATCGTAGACGCAGATAATCAACTCATCGAACAACTTGGCTGCCCTGCTGACTATGTCGAGATGCCCGTTGGTCACCGGGTCGAAGCTGCCCGGGTATATGGCACTGGTCAAGGTTCACCCCCCCCCGCGTATTGATATACAGAAACACAGCTATCGCCGTGGCGGATATTCTTTATTTGTTTGAAGTCTCCCAGTCTCTCTTTGAGCGTAACACGCTTCGAATGTTCTATGACTATTGTGGAGTCCTCATCAACCAGTTGCGAGGAGGAGAGCTTCTCTGCGGTGGTGGTGATAGTGGGGGCAGTGTAGGGGGGGTCGAGCAACAATAAGCTGTACGATTTGTCCAGTACCGAGAGCGCCTTCTCGGCGCTCATGCAATAGACAGCGCCCTGCGAGGCGAGACCGGTATGTTTCAGGTTCTCTTTAATTATATTGCACAATCTGGGGCTCTTCTCCACGAAATCCGCCCACTCTGCGCCGCGGCTCAGGGCTTCGATGCCCAGGGCGCCGGTGCCGGCATAGAGGTCGAGCACTCTCGACCAATCTGAAGCTGTAGATTCCAGCATATTGAAAATCGCCCCTCGCAGCATGTCGGATGTGGGACGGAGTCCCGAGCTTCGTAACGATTTAAGGTGAAATCCTTTCGCCTTGCCTGCGATTACCCTCATCATTATCTTGCCAACAATCTTGTATTATATCATCAGCGCTCCCTGTTCAGTCAAGTGTACGTTGGATATGGGGGGGATTCAAGCATCCGCAAATTGTGAAACAGAATCCACCTATGATATACTTTATGGCAAATCTGAGGTGGGAGTGGGGGCAAAGTGGGTAAGAAATCGAAGGTTCAGCTTTACGACACCACGCTACGCGATGGGGCGCAGCGTGCTGGGATATCCTTCTCTGTGGAGGACAAGCTCAAGATAGCTAGGCGCCTCGACGAGATAGGCATCCATTTCATCGAGGGCGGCTGGCCCGGCTCCAACCCGAAGGATGTCGAGTTCTTCGCAAGGGCGCGTAAAATCAAGTTCGCTCGTGCCACTTTGGTCGCCTTCGGCAGCACGCTCCGTGCAGGAATCAGGGCAGCCGACGATGATAATCTGCGTGCCCTGAAGGAATCCGGGACGAAGGTCGTTACTCTGGTGGGCAAGTCCTGGGATTTGCACGTTACGGAGGTGCTCAAGACCACCCTCGAGGAAAACCTGAGGATGATAGCAGACTCCATACGCTACCTGAAGAGGGGCGGGCAGACGGTGTTCTTCGATGCCGAGCACTTCTTCGACGGGTATAAAAGAAACAAGGGTTACGCCCTGCGCACCCTCAAGGCTGCTGCTGAGGCTGGGGCGGATTGCGCTGTGCTCTGCGACACCAACGGCGGCGCACTGCCTAGCGAGGTAACCGAGGCGGTCATGGCTGCGAAGAAGGTGGGCGTACCTCTGGGCATACACGCTCACAACGATGGCGAGTTGGGCGTGGCTAACTCCCTGGCTGCGGTTAGAGCAGGGGTTATCCAGGTTCAGGGCACTGTAAATGGCTACGGGGAGCGCTGCGGCAACGCTAACCTCTGCTCCATCATACCTGCGCTCAAGCTCAAGATGGGCATAGACTGCATCAGCGATAAGAACCTGGCGAGGTTGACCGAGGTCTCCCGCTTTGTCAGCGAGATAGCCAATCTGCCGCCTGACCCTAATCTTCCCTACGTGGGGGCAAGCGCCTTCACCCATAAGGCGGGGCTTCATGTCTCAGGGCTGATGAAGCAGGAGCAGAGCTATCAGCACATTGCCCCCGACCTGGTGGGCAACCGAAGCCATGTGCTGGTATCGGAGCTTTCGGGCATGAGCAATATAGTCTATAAAGCCAAGGAACTGGGGGTGGATATCCCCAGGGGCGAGAGGGCGAAGGCGATACTGGAGCAAATCAAGACCCTGGAGAAGCAGGGTTTTCAATATGAGGGCGCCGAGGCTTCATTTGAGCTTTTGATAAGGCGCACTCAGCCCGACTACCAGGCTCCATTCGAACTGGTGGATTTCATGGTGGTGGTGGAGAAGCACCGCCGTGCCCCAATAATTTCAGATCGGATGGAGGACATGCTTTCCGAGGCGATGGTAAAGGTCAGGGTGGGTGGCGATGTGATTCACACTGCTGCTGAGGGCAACGGTCCCGTAAACGCGCTGGACGCAGCGCTGCGCAAGGCGTTGCTTCAGTTCTTCCCCAGTCTGGCTGTGGTAAAGCTGGTGGACTATAAGGTGCGCATCCTTGAGGAAAGCGACGGCACAAAGTCCAAGGTGAGGGTGCTCATAGAGTCCAGCGACGGCGAGAGGGAGTGGCACACTGTGGGCAGTTCCACCAATATCATCGAGGCAAGCTGGATAGCCCTCGCCGGTAGCCTGGAGTACTGGCTGCAGAGAAAGGGAGTGGCTGCCCCCAAGAAATCTACCAGGAGGTCGAACTGACTCGGTTTATCCTGGTGAGGCATGGTCAGACAGAGTGGAACCGCGTGGAGCGGTTCCGCGGCAGGGCTGACCTCTCTTTAAATGATACGGGTGTGAAACAGGCTGAGGCTGCCGCTATCAGCCTGACGAACTGGCAGGTGGCTGCCATATACTCCAGCCCGCTCAAGCGTGCCCTGCAGACAGCCGAGCCTATCGCAAAGCAGCTCAAGCTCGCTGTCCAGCCACTGCAAGGACTCATTGACATAGACTTCGGAAGCTGGCAGGGTCTCTCTGCAGAGGAGGCGACGGGTCGTGATAGCCAGCTTTTCAAGATGTGGCT
>CAYHAX010000225.1:0-8619 GCA_964354695.1 uncultured Dehalococcoidia bacterium | reverse complement strand
ATGAACGCAGGCGCATGCATCTCAGGTGAAAATCACCAGGAAAAGCCCCCGAGTGATACCGCCCCGATATTCATATTTATGTACCTTCTTGGCGCTGTTATACCCGTCGTTGTTTTTACTTGGACTACGGCATGTTTACCAATAGCTAGTTTGGAAGAGAACGCTAGAAAAGGCAGATAGACGATGGCTAAGAAAATGAAATTCGCTGTCATAGGCTGTGGCAGGATGGGTGTGCGCCGTATGAAGGCTATCACCGGTCATTCGGAAACAGAGTTGGTTTGTCTCTCGGATAACGATACGGAAGCGGCGAAGAAGGTAAGCAAAGAGATGGGCTGTGACTTTTATCCTGATTGGGAGAAGGCGGTCAGTAAGTCGGATGTGGACTGCGTTATTGTCTCAGTGCCTAACAAGTTTCATCATCCTATAACAACCCAGGCGCTGAACGAGGGGAAACACGTCTGGTGCGAAAAGCCTCTTGCCAGAAATCCTGATGAAGCGTTAGGGATAGTAAGGACATTGGCGAAAAGCGACCGCTTTCTGAAAGTGGGCTCTAATCTAAGGTATTTTCCCAGCGTTCAGAAAGCAAAAGAGCTGCTGAATGGCTCCGCCATCGGCGATGTTCTTTTCCTCAGAGGGTGGGTAGGCAACGCTGGCTGGCCAGTTAAGATGTGGTTTTCTGACGCAGATATGTCTGGGGGAGGCACATTTTTGGACAACGGATGCCACCTGCTGGATATTGCGCGGTGGTTCTTGGGAGAGGCGAAGGAGTGTGTAGGTCAGGTCTCGACCTTGCACTGGAAGATAAAGCCTTTAGAGGATAATGGTATGGGGATTTTCACCTTCGATGGTGGGAAACTCGCCTTCATTCACTCGTCCTGGACTGAATGGGCAGAGTACATGTATCTGGAGGTGTATGGCAGCCAGGGCTATATCCGTGTTGATAACAGGGGTACGAAGTGCATAACTACCCTGGGAAAGCAGGATGGGAAGCAGGAAGTGTTCGACTACAGCGATGTGCCGGCGCAGTCGCATGTCCTGGAGTTTAACGATTTCGTGCAATCTATTAGTAGTTTCAAGCAACCTTTGCCTGATGGCTTCGATGGCTTGAGAGCAGTTCAAATGGCCTATGGGGTCTATGAGTCGTCACGACTTGGGAAGAAGGTGAAGATATGGGGTAAGGAAGAGGAGAAACTGCTTGGATTGCTTAAGAGAGGATAATAGGTCAAAGTGCAGAAGGTATTCGGAACTTATGGCGAGTATTACGATATTTTATACAGTGATAAGGATTACGAGCAAGAATGTGACTTCTTACAGGAGATATTTAAAAAGCTAGCGACGGGTCCTGTTAAGACTATACTAGATGCTGGATGTGGAACCGGGGGGCATTCCATACCACTGGCTAAAAGAGGCTACAATGTCACCGGAATTGATGCCTCGCAGGTTATGATAACAAAGGCGAGGCAAAAGGCAAAGGGCAAAAGTTCCAACCTCACTTTCCACTCTCTCGATATCCGCGATTTCGACCTCGAGAAGAAATTCGATGCCTGCATCAGTATGTTCGCCGTTCTCAATTATCTAACGGAGACCCGGGATATACAGAAAGCACTGGAAAGCATCAAGCGTCATCTGAAGCCAAACTCAATCTTCACCTTCGATTTTTGGAATGGTCTGGCAGTGTTGAGAATCATGCCTTCTGTCAGGATCAAGGCCATGGAGACGAAAGGCAGAAGGATAATTAGAACTGTGCATCCCGAGATGGATACTCTCCACCATATATGCAAAAGCCACTACCATGTTCTGGTGACAAAAGGTGATAAAGTCCTCGCTGAATTTAAGGAAACCCATGTAGTGAGATACTTTTTCCCGCAGGAGATAGCTCACTATCTCGACGATGCCGGCTTCGAATTGGTGAAGTTATGCCCCTTTCTCCGCCTGGATGGGAAGGTGGACGAGAATGAGTGGAATGTCAGTGCTATAGCCAGGGCGAGGAAGTAGGATGAGAAAAAGCGAGACCTTCGACAAAGACTACTTCGACAGTGGGAAAAAAGAGCCCTGGTTTTACAGGTCTTACAGCTTTGATGACCATTACCCTTTATTTCGGTTCGTATCTTTGGGCCTGAAGAAGTGTTTCAATCCTAAAAGGGTTCTCGATGTAGGCTGCGCTAAGGGATTCATGGTCAAGGCTTTCAGGGACCAGGGGGTAGAGGCTTGGGGTGTCGATGTCAGTGAGTACGCTCTATCTTCTGCTCCTGAGGAGGTGAGCAGGTATTTGCACAGGGTAGACCTCAACAAGGAGGCTCTTCCTTTCGCAGATGGATATTTTGACTATGTAACATTCCTGGGTACTATAGAATGCCTTGATGACTATAATAAGGTTCTTGAGGAGATAAGGCGGGTTATGCAGGTGGGCGGTGGCATTTATATAAGAACAACCTATAAAACAGCCCCTGAAGACTCAGTTCGCAAGAATGTGCACAGCCGTGGCTACTGGCTAAAAGAGTTCCGCCGCTATGGCTTCAAATCAATCCCTACCTGGCGAGGTCCGCTCGCCAACCAATGGAGCTATGGAACGCTGCTCTTCGAAAGGAGATAGAGGATGATACCTGTGTGCGAGCCCCTTCTCGGGGGCAAAGAGTTGGAGTACGTCACTGATTGTCTGAAGACGAACTGGATTTCTTCTACAGGTAAGTACATCTCCGAATTTGAGAAGGGGTTCGCTGGCTACTGTGGCACGAAGTACGGTGTAGCTACTACCAGTGGCACTACGGCTCTTCACCTTGCCTTGGCAGCCTTGGGGATAGGCAAGGGAGATGAAGTTATCATTCCTACTTTCACGATGGCGGCGTGCGCCTTCTCGGTGGTCTACACGGGGGCTAAGCCGGTGCTCGTAGACTCCGAGCCTGAAACATGGAACATGGATGTCGCCCAGATTGAGCGGAAGATAACAAAGCATACTAAAGCCATAATGCCGGTGCATATATACGGGCATCCCTGTGACATGGACCCGATAACGGACATTGCCAGAAAACATCGCATTCATGTTGTGGAGGACGCTGCTGAAGCACATGGCGCTACATATAAGGGCAAAATGTGTGGCGGGATTGGCGATGTGGCTTGTTTCAGCTTCTATGCCAATAAGATAATCATGACTGGCGAAGGGGGGATGATTGTAACCAATAACGAGAAGGTTGCCGATTTCGCAAAGCGGCTTAAAGACCAGGCTTTCTCTCGTGAACGTCGTTTTCTTCATACTGATATCGGGTTCAATTACAGGATGACCAACATACAGGCTGCTATAGGGCTGGCTCAGCTTGAGAAGATCGACCGCTTCGTAGAGATGCGACGGAGAAACGCTGCGCTCTACAACCGTTCGCTAAAAGACGTGTCGGGCATAACCCTGCCCAAGGAAAAACAATGGGCTAAGAACGTCTACTGGATGTATTCCATTGTTATAGAGGATGAATTCGGCATGAGCCGTGATGAGCTTATGGCATTCCTGAAGCAAAGGGGTGTTGACACCAGAACCTTCTTCATCCCCATGCATGTGCAACCTGCTTTCAAAAACATGGGTCTGTTTGGGGGAGAGAGCTATCCCGTTAGTGAGATGCTGGCGGAGAGAGGCTTATATCTGCCCTCGGGGTCGGGTTTAACTGAGGAACAGATAAACACTGTCTGCGAGGCGGTGAAGGAAGCTAGAAAGTCTAAGGACAAATGAGTATGAAAATAGGCGTAATGACTCGCTGGAATATGTTCTCAGGACAATCATCTCACGCTGAGCCTCTTGTACATGCGTGGCGGGAGACGGGTCACGATATTACGGTGTTTGCAGCAAAGGGATGGGACATCCATCTACTGTACCGTGAAGATGAGCCTTTCGTTCACCGTTGCTTTGTGCAGGATGTCTGGGGACAGAGGGAGAGTAAAGACTTTTTCTTCGACCCGAAGCCTTTTCTAGAGGAAGATTACGAGATTTTTGTGATGGAGATGGCTAACTTCATGCCCATGCCTGAGATGCTGAAGATATTGCCGCAAATCAGGAAGAAAGCCAAGACAGTGCTCGTAGTTCACGAGACGGGATTGCCCTCTGACCCGAACTGGTACAGATTCGAGTGGGATGCTATTGTCTGTTTCGACACGCGCTTCAAGGAATTCATGGCTAAAGCTTTCCCTGCGGAAAGAATAACGATTATCCCTTTCCCGTGTCATCCTCCTCAGTATGGTGACAAGAAAGAAGCCCGGCTTGCTCTCGGTCTTCCTTTAGATAAGAATATTGTGTTTACTTATGGGTTCAATATCCTCTTCAATCATGTTGAACTCTTCCCGGTGATGGAGAAGCTGTCAAAGGATTATCCCGTGGCGCTACTGCTACTGGCACATCACGATCCGACCCACCTAGACTGCAAGCCTGAGTTTTTATTATTGCGGAATGAGATGCCTACCGACGATAGGCTTTATAAATACTTGCATGCCTGCGATGCATACTTGTATTATGGCAGGATAAGCGTAGGTGTTGGGGTATCGTCATGTGTGATGACCTGTCTTGGGGCAGGGCGTCCTGTGCTTGTGCCCGGCTCCTGCCGCTATTTCGACCTCGCCGGACAAGAGGTGATTAAGTATGCAGACCTTAATGGTCTGGAGCAAAGGCTGAGAGACGTTTTTGACGGCGCTGACTATGTAAGAGATAGTCTGAAAGCTGCCGAAGAATACGCAGCCAGGAATTCTTCCTCAGAGATAGCCAAACAGTTCATCGAACTCTTCAATAGATTAACGGGCAAATCTTTGCATGCCCAGAGCACAACTCGAAACTGAGAGCTGCGATTCATAGCCCGACTGACCTTCGGATAACCTGGCGAATACATAATCCCCCTTGACTTTTCCCCGAACAGCACTACAAGATAGATAACCATGAAGATAGGTATCATGACCAGGTGGAATGTGCCCTCAGGTCAGTCATCCCACGCTGAGCCAATTGGAAGAGCCTGGCTCAAGATGGGGCATGAGCTTAAGGTGTTCGCACCTGGGGGGATGGACATCTCCTTGATTTACCAGAAAGACGAGTTATTTGTCCGTCGTTGTTACATGCAAGACATCTGGGGGGAAAGGGAGCGTAGCGATTATTTCTTCGACCCCGAACCTTTTCTTGAAGAGGACTACGAGATATTCCTGGTGGAGATGGCTGCCATAATGCCTATGCCCGAGCTTCTGGAGATATTCCCCAGGATCAAGAGGAAGGCGAAAGCCGTGCATGTAGTTCACGAAACGGCGTTGCCCAGCGATCCCAACTGGTATAAATTCGACTGGGATGCTATAGTTTGCTTCGATGAGCGCTATAAAGAATTCATATCTAAGGCTTTTCCTGCAGAAAAGATAGCAATTATCCCTTTCCCCTGTCATCCGCCGGAACACGGAGACAAAAAAAAAGCCCGGCAGAGCCTGGGGCTTCCGTTAGATAAGAAGATAATATTCGCCTATGGGGCTGACAGCGTATATTTCCATGTTGAACTGCTGCCTTTAATGGAGAAATTATCCAAGGATTATCCTGTACTCTTCGTCCTGATAACACATCACACTCAGCATATAATGCCGGAACTCAAGTCTCCACCGGAGTTTTTTATGGTCAGGGATGAGGTGCCTACGGAAGAGCAGCTTTACACTTACCTTCATGCAAGTGATGCCTATATATATTATGGAAGGGTGGGTATCGAGGGTGTGGGAGTCTCATCTTGTGTTACGACTTGTCTTGGGGCAGGGCGACCTGTGTTAGTGCCCGGATACTGCAATTTCTTCGACCTGGCGGGAAAGGAAGTCATCAAATATAGCGACTTTCAGGGTTTGGAACAGAAGCTAAGAGATATTTTCGACGGTAAGAAGTACGTGAGGGAGAGTATGGCAGTGGCAAAGAAATATGCACTCAGGAACTCGGGGCAAGCGATAGCAGCGCAGTTCATTGAACTTTTTGAGAGAATCAAGAGTAACCCTTCGGCGAGACAGAGGAAGCGGAAAGCTTTATAATAGAATCAGGAGGTTTTCTGTTGAAGGTGCTGGGGATTATGGGCAGCCCGCGGGTAAAAGGCAATGCTGACCTTTTGCTCGATGAAGCGCTGAAGGGGGCGAAGAGTCAGGGAGCAGAGGTGGAGAAGGTTGTGGTGGATAAGCTTAAGATAACTCCCTGCAAGGAATATCTTGGCTGCTTCAGGGATGGCAACTGTGTTATCAGGGACGACATGGACTCAATATATCCCAAGCTGCTGGAAGCTGACGCAGTGATATTTGCTTCCCCCATGTTCTTCTATGGCGTGCCCAGCCAGGCTAAGGCCCTCATAGACCGTTGCCAGGCTCTCTGGGCGCGAAAGCACATACTCAAGCTGACTCTGCCAGATGGGGGGAGAAAGGGTGCATTTATCGCCGTAGGTGCTACTAAGGGAAAGAGACTGTTCGAAGGCTCGATACTGACAGTGAAATACTTTTTTGAAGCTATTAGTGTCGAGTATGCAGATGAACTTCTGGTAAGAAGCGTTGATGCCAGGGGGGAGATTAAACAGCATCCGACAGCTTTATCGGACGCTTTTGCGTTAGGTAAAAGGGTGGCATCTAAATAGTGGAAGCGGATAAGAGGTAAGTTGGTGCCTGAACAGAAGAGTTTAGTAGTGGTATATATAGCTCAGGGCGAGCTTGAAGCCAATGTGATAAAGTCGCATCTGGAGAGCGAAGGAATACCTGTCATGCTGCAATATGAGAGTGTGGGCAGGGTCTATGGTCTGACTGTGGATGGTTTGGGCGAGATAAGGATACTGGTGCCACATGAGTTTGCAGATGAGGCAAGGGAGATAATCAAGCCCAAATCCTGAGTCAGGAATCACGAACGACTTCAGCGTTATTGGAAGCTTACGGATTAGTATTTAGAATTTACAGCGAGAGGTCAAGCCTGGATGCAGAATCAGCATAGTTCCTCTCCTAATTCCTGGAAACAGACAACGATTACGTCAGAGGAACAGGAAAAGACACGACAGAAGACGAAGTTGGTGCTTAAGAGGTTCACCAGGAAAAGAGAAAACCTGGTTCCTATACTACAACAGGTTCAGGACGAGCTTGGATATCTACCCCGCGAAGCCATGTTGGAGGTCGCTGGGTTTTTAACGATACCCGAGATGGACGTCTACAGCGTTGTAACCTTCTATAATCAGTTCCGCCTCATTCCTCCGGGGAGACATTCTGTAAGGGTGTGTCTGGGAACAGCCTGCCACATGAAGGGAGGATATATCCTGCTGGACGCCTGGAAGAGGAGGCTGAGCATAGACAGGGGGGAGACCACCAAAGACCGCGAGTTCGACCTGGATACCGTTGCCTGCGTGGGCTGTTGCGCCATGGCTCCGGTTAACGTTGTAGATAAGAAGGCTGAGGGCAGGGTCAGCCCCACAAGGGTGGATGGGATTCTCCTCGCCTTTAAGATGGAAAAGGAAAAGAAGGACAAAGAGAGCCAGTGACCGTAATCGCTTCGGCTGAGATTGCTTCAGCCTACGAGAAGATAAAGAGCCATGCTTTATCCAAGTGGAAGAACCTCTGGGATGGCGAAAAGCCTGTCATCATGGTCAGTGCAGCTACCTGCGGCAGGTCAGCTGGGGCATTAGAGGTACTCCAGACGATAAAGGAGGAGGTAGGGAAGGGGCAGGACGGCATACGTATAATTGAGACAGGCTGTATGGGGCATTGCTATGCTGAGCCCTTGGTAATAATCGCTAA
Source organism: uncultured Dehalococcoidia bacterium (assembly GCA_964354695.1). Classification (GTDB taxonomy): domain Bacteria; phylum Chloroflexota; class Dehalococcoidia; order SZUA-161; family SZUA-161; genus CAYHAX01. The sequence continues at coordinate 879 of CAYHAX010000225.1, read as the reverse complement.
GCCGGGCAACCCTCAGATTGTCTATGGCTACATTACCCCGGAAAAGGCTCGCCGTCTGGTCAAAGACTACGTTCGAGGTCAGGATACCTCCCCGGAATTCGCCCTGGGTGCTCTCAAGGAGACCGAGCTTATCCCGTCCATCTATGACCTGCCACGTTTCAAACACGAGAAGTATATTCTTCTGGAGAACATAGGTCGTATTGACCCTGAGGACATCTATCACTATATCGCTAGGGACGGTTACGAGGCGTTGGCAAAAGCTTTGCAGATGCAGCCCGAGAATATGGTGGAGGAGATTAGAGAATCAGGTTTGAGAGGCAGGGGTGGTGCTGGATTCACAACTGCTTACAAGTGGGAGGTATGCCGCAGTTCTCCCAGCAAAACCAAATATCTGATATGCAACGCCGACGAAGGCGACCCGGGCGCCTTCATGGATAGGGCTATACTGGAGAGTGACCCTCACTCTGTCATCGAAGGTATGATTATAGCCGCTTACACAGTGGGAGCCAGACATGGCTATATCTATGTTCGCGCTGAATATCCTCTGGCAGTCCATCGAGTAGAGGTGGCTTTACGTCAGGCACTCAGCATGGGTCTGCTGGGTAAAAATGTACTGGGTAGTGGCTTTGCTTTTGATATCAAACTGTTTCAGGGCTCAGGAGCTTTCGTCTGTGGCGAGGAGACAGCTCTCATCGCGTCGCTGGAGGGCAAGCCAGGGCTGCCTCATCACCGCCCGCCTTTTCCTGCCACCAAAGGTCTCCACGGCAAGCCGACTGTTATTAACAATGTGAAAACGCTGGCATACGTGCCGCGTATAGTAAAAAACGGGGCTGACTGGTTCTCTCAAATCGGTACGGAAAAGAGCAAAGGCACCGCCGT
>CAYHAX010000224.1:0-2156 GCA_964354695.1 uncultured Dehalococcoidia bacterium | reverse complement strand
TTGTTGAGAAGGCATTTGCCTATCTACAAGAGATGTCGCAAATACTGAGGGACAGGTACGATGTGAAGTAGAGTACAAGCGCTTGCGCCCCTGCAGTGGAAATAAGGCCGATGAGGTGTCAATCGCGGAAAGAGAAGGCAGGTGGTCATCCCCATCAGATCAGGCTCGATGGTCCAAAGGCCATCCCGGAACTCATGCTGCGGTGCACCAAGATAGACGCATTGACCTCAAGTTACAATCGTGACGGGGCAATAAGGCAGGTAATGTCTTCCTCTAATTATTCATATGTTATGTCTAGTAATATATGTCCAAAATGTGCTAGTATAACCATGGTCAGATGTGGGATTAATTAATTCAGAAAGGAGGCTTTGAATGCCGAAGCAAAGGGTATCTGCTTTGCCAAATTCCCCTTCATTCCAAGAGCTCTGGGAGGCCTTGGGCTCGAAGCTAATGGACGCCGCACGAGGGAGTCTGTCTTCCAAGCAGGTTGTCGCGGCTTCGAGTCCCGTCTCCCGCTCCAGCTTCGAAAAGAGGGATTCACGGAGCCCGATTTCCCTCGATTCCACACCAAGGCAGGGTGTCGGAAATTATTGTTCTCCCGACTCCTCAACCGGTCAAGATTCACTCATGACACAAGTGAAAACTATGGTACAATAGTACACACGAAGTTCTTTGAAGCTGGGGGAGGGACGTGGCACAATCTGTAAGCACTTCTGGGACAACGGAAGTCTCTCAGCGCTTCAGTCGTATAAAACGAGAACTCCTTTCCACGCATGTGAACTTGTGTCCAGAGCGTGCCATCCTCATCACCGACTACTTCAAGCACCACGACAATCCAAAAGAGCCCACGATTATTCGCAGAGCTAAAGCTTTGCGCCATCTTCTAAGGCACAAATCGGTGAAAATCTTCCCCGACGAGCTGATTGTGGGCAATATGGGCAGCCATCGTGTCTCTGCCCTCATCCAACCTGAACTCAGCGGCATCTTCATGAGCACTGAATTGCTCTGGATAGACAGGAGGAAGACCAACCCGCTACATATGGCATGGCGAGAGCGCATCAAGCTCTTGTTACGGGTTTACCCGTATTGGCTTCTACGCAACATGCCCTTTAGAGCTTTCTCATCACATTACAAACAATTTCTGCGCTTCGCGCTGGAACAGTTGGACGCTACATACTATCTCATCAACGAGGCAGGTGGCATCGGGCACTTCCTCCCCAACTATGAAAAGATGCTCAAGCTGGGTGTGAAGGGATATCTAGAGAGCATCGAAAGCAAGCAAGGTGACCTGTATCAAGCAGCGCGCATCGCCTGCGAAGGACTGGTTGACTTTGCCCATCGCTTCGCACAGGAAACTGAGCTCCTGGCTGCCGATGAGAAAGACCCAGTCCGCGCTGTCGAGCTGAAGAAAATGGCTCGCATCTGTCATAAAGTGCCCTACAATCCTGCAGAGACATTACACGAGGCATTGCAGTCGCTGTGGTTGACCCACATGGCGATAAACCTAGAGGGACTGAACTCCGCTATCTCCTTTGGCAGGATGGACCAGTATCTCTATCCTTACTATAAAAGCGACATGGAGCAGGGCAGAATCTCTCGAGACACAGCCCGTGAGCTTTTGCTTTGCTTCTCCGCGAAATGCACTGAGCACGTTTTCCTGCTTTCGGAGAAGGTAAGTCAGTACCACGGTGGCTACCTGGTGGTGCAGGCGGCGATAGTGGGAGGCATGGACCGCAATGGAAAAGATGCCGTCAACGATCTTACCTACCTCTTCCTCGACGTAATGGAAAAATCTGGCTTAAGAGACCCAAACTACCAGGCGCGTGTCCATACAGGCTGCCCAGAGAAGTACCTGAAACGAGTGGCAGAGGTAGCAAGAAAAGGCAATGCAGTTCCAGCGCTATTCAACGATGAAGCAGCTATAGCTTCCCTTCAAGCACATAACTACCCCCTGGAGGAGGCACGCGATTACGCAGTTGTAGGTTGTGTAGAACTAGCATTGCCCGGGAAGAGCTTCTTCTCCACAGACGCAGGTCTTTTCAATCTGCCGTTGTGTTTGGAGCTTGCACTTAACCAAGGCAAGCGATTCAAGAGTCGCCGCAGGATAGGCATTGCTACACCAGACCCTTTGACTTTCACCTCCGTTGAACAGGTGT
>CAYHAX010000223.1:0-8304 GCA_964354695.1 uncultured Dehalococcoidia bacterium | reverse complement strand
ATCTATGTCGCTACCCTTCATGCCTACTCGATTTAGGGATTCCTTGATTACCTTTGCCCCGAGTTCCGAGCTGTGCACCTCTCGTAATACCGATCCCCACTTACTGAATGGCGTTCTTATTCCACTCACAATCACGACATCATCTTTTTTAGTCATCTTACACTTTTCCTCTAATTAATTAGCATTCAAATAGCTCGGAGATGTGTTAGGGACGATAGTTATACCACCCCCTGCCCGGCTTTTTCCCTAACCTTCCCGCTTTGACCAGGTGCACTAGACTTTGGGGTGGTCTAAACCGTTCCCCGTAAACCTTGGCCAAACCTTCACATATTGGCACTTCGATATCCAAGCCCGAGAAATCAGCTAACTCAAACTGCCCCATGGGATGACCAAGAGCCAGCTTGAGTGTCTTATCTATATCCTCTTTTGTGGCAATGCCCTCTTCTAATATCCTGTAGCATTCCAACCGCAAGGCCACGAGCACTCTTGTGCTGATAAATCCCTGAGAGTCCTTACATACCACTATCTCTTTCCCCAGCTTTGTGGCGAAAGCCCTGATCTGCTCGACAACACTGTCCGCGGTCTCCAGCCCCTTAACAACCTCTACCAACTTCATCATGACAGGTGGATTGAAGAAGTGCGTACCGACTACCCTCGAAGGATTTGCTACTACCGAAGCAATCTCTGTGATGCTGTTTTGAGATGTATTTGTGCCTAATATGGCCTCAGGTTTGCTCAGACTGTCCAGCTTCCTAAACATTTCCTTTTTCAGTTCCAAAATCTCGGGTATGGCTTCTATAATCAAATCTGCATCTTTTACAGCTTTTGCAATGTCAGTAGTGAAAGTTATCCTGGAGAGAATTGCTTGCTTTTCCTGTTCTGTGATCTTCTCCTTTTTTACCATTCGGTCCAGTGACCCATCTATTCCTGATTTCGCCCGTGCCAAAAACTCATCTTTTATGTCGTTTAAGCTGACATCCATATGCGCCGTGGCTGCAACCTGAGCTATCCCGTGTCCCATTGTTCCTGCGCCGATTACTGCTACCTTTTTAATCTCCAATTTGCCCTCCTTACCAGATAGAATATCCGCCATCGACCACTACTATTGCGCCGGTCATATAGTCGGAAGCTTGTGAGGCAAGAAGTAAGGCCGGCCCCACCAGTTCTTCCGGCTGGCCGAATCTTTTGAAAGGTATCTTAAATTCTAGAAACTTTCTATGTGCCTCCTCGTCTTGTTGTCTCCTTGTCAGTTCGGTGGCGAACTGTCCTGGGACGATGCAATTGACATTAATATTGGAACGCGCCCATTCCAACGCAAAAGCCTTAGTCATCTGTGCGATCCCTGCCTTTGCAGCACAATAATGTATGGATACATTCGTGGCCATCATTCCATATATAGACCCCATATTGATTATCTTGCCGCTTTTCTGCTTGACCATTACTTTAGCCACAGCCTTAGACAGCAAGAAAACGGATTTCAAATTGGTATCTATAACTCTGTCCCACTCCTCGACAGTCACATCGAAGGTCTTATTCAGCGGTGCAATTCCAGCGTTATTAACCAGAATATCCACTCTCCCGAATTCATCCACCACCTTCTTCACCAGATTTTCGACGTCACTCTCACTGGTGACATCGGTCTTGACGACCAGAGCGCGCCGACCGAACTTCTGGATGTCCTTGGCCACGGCCGCGATCAGCCCATCATCTACCACAACGTCGCAAATAGCGACATCAGACCCAGCCTCAGCAAAAGCTACAGCAAGGGCCGCACCTATGCCCCTCCGGGCCCCCGTAATTATCGACACCTTGCCTTCCAATGAGAAACTGGGTAAGCTCATTTTTAAACCTCCTTTTTTACTGGTCAAAAAAATTGGGCAATCTGTTGCTGTTAGCCGGGATTTCCCATTTCAATTCGCAGTGAGGCCATTTTTATGCAGCTTGCATAGCACGTTTTATGATATACTCGTCGCATCTGATTGTCAAGGCTGTGCAGAACCTGCCAGACAACCTGCGAGATAGGAGTTCCGCTTCGGCACCCCAAGGCACCTGCTTGACACCTCAGAAGTAGCTTTGCGCCTGAAAGGAGAGCAATCCCAGCCATCATGCTTGGCTGATGCACTCTAACAATTCCATATTGCAGTTTTTTCCTGTCCTCTGTTTTTGCAGCAGCCATTGCTTAGCCACGGCCCTGAGAGGAAACTCGATTTTGCTCTTGGCCCTACGTGGCTTTGAACGCCACATAACGTCTTGTGCCTTGCACCTGCTCAGGGAATTCCACTTTGACTGTAGTCCCCACCTTGATTCTCTCCGGGCTTCTGGCGTCTATGCCGTGAATGCGACCGCAGATTTTGGGACCCTCGTCCAGTTTCACGATTCCAACCAGATAAGGGTTGTTCCTATCGTGTCCCTCGGCTATGGTGCAGGTGGGCCCCACGGATATCGCAGTGAAGGCGGCGAGCTTGCCGCTGCCCTTCATCTCCACCCACTCCATATCCGTTCCGTAGCACTTTATACATATAGGGTGTGGGGGCAGATATGTTGCCTGACACTTCTTGCATCTCGAAGCCATGAGTTTCTTCTCAGAGAGAAACTGATAAAAGGAGTTGCTGGTGAAAACCCTTTGCTCTGTCAAGTTGCTATCTCCTCTCGTAGATATGAACTACACAGGTGCCGCCGGTGGCGCCGACGTTATGAGTCAAAGCGAGCCGGATTTCCTTACCCGGGACTTGTCTCGGCCCTGCCTCACCTCTCATCTGAGCCCAGCTTTCCACGACCTGTCCAATACCTGAAGCCCCAACAGGGTGCCCCTTGGATTTGAGACCGCCGGAGGTGTTGATAGGTTTAGCCCCGTCGCGGGCGGTAACACCTTCCCTTGTCGCCTTGTAAGCCTCGCCGGGCTTGAAGAATCCCAGGTCTTCGATAGCCACCAGCTCGGCTATAGTGAAGCAGTCATGCACCTCTGCAATCTGGATATCCTCGGGGGTTACTCCTGCCATATCGTATGCCTGTCTGGCTGCTTCTCTAGCTGCTGTAATGGTGGTCATGTCCTCTCTTTCAGGCAGAGCGTGGTCGGTGGCATGTCCGCTGCCTATTACATATAGGGGGACATTCGAGAAATTCTTCGCCAAGTCTTCAGCGACCAGGAGCAAACAGGCGGCTCCATCGGTGATAGGCGAGCAATCGAACAGCCTCATGGGCCAGGCGACCACCGGATTGGGCGCAGGGTCTTTGAGGAAGTCCAGCTCGTCTTGCCAGGTGGGAGTGGGCTCACCTTTTTGCTTTGCTTTCTCAATCCGGGCGTTCATGAGGTCTCTTATCGACTTGTTGAATTGCGCCTTGGGATTTAGCGCCCCGTTCTTGTGGTTCTTGATACCCACCCTCATGAAATCTTCCACGGTGGCGCCATATTTTGCCATATAAGCTGTGGCTAGGGCGGCATATAGCCCTGGGAATGTGAAGCCACAGCAGCCTTCGTACAGCGTGTCGCTGGCTGCAGCCAGAGTATCGGTCACCCTTTCCGTGGGGAGGTTGGTCATTTTCTCGACGCCGCTAACAAGTACGATGTCGTAGAGACCGGAAGCTACAGCGATGAATCCCATCCTCAAAGCGAGTCCGCCACTGGCGCAGGCTGCTTCCACTCGGGTAGCTGGCTTGGGCACAAGTCCAATCCAATCAGCCATTATGGGAGCGATATGCCCCTGGTTCTCGAAAAGGTCGCTGGAAAAGTTACCTACGTAGAGGGCTTCGATATCTTTGGTCTCTATACCTTTGTCTACCGACTTGGTCATTGCCGTGTAAGCCTCAACAAACAGGTCACGGCTGGTTCTGTCGGCAAAGGAGCCAAACTTGGACATCCCGGCTCCTACTATAGCCACACCCCTGCCCCGTTTCGGTGCCTTTCGGGTCATAGTTCCTCCTTTAGAATACACTCGACTTTGTCGTTATTTCAATTTTGTATGCGATGCTTTTTTCTGAATTCTGCTGAGACCGCAGCCACAAGCTGTAGAGCCTTTTGGGCTGCTACTGCCGATAGCGAGGCCAGACCGCAGGAAGGCGTTATCAGGCACTGAGACTTGATAGTATCGATACGGATTCTCTTCTTTGCCAGCGAGCTTATCGCTGCCTCGAGGCGGTCCTGGAGGCTGGCTTCGGTCTCTTTGGACAGAGCCTGCTCTTCGTTGGGAACAATGCCCCAAGCGATTACCCCTCCACGGTCGAGGAAGCTTTTCACCTCATCTGGATAGAGAGCCAGGGTTTCCCCGTAGTTGTATGCATCGAAGCTTAGGATATCCAGCGATGTCTGGAGCACAACCGACCAGTCGGTGTTGCCGCAACAATGAATGGCTTTAAGCCCGCTTATCCCTCCCAATACTTCCTCAAAAAGAGTCACTACTTGCTCTCTGGACGTTGAAACAAAAGCCGAGCCTACGGAAGAGAGATAAGGCTCGTCTACTGAGATAATGGTTCTGGGACAGACCTCTTTAAGCTTCTTCTCCTGCCATGCAGCCTTCAACCTCAGGTGTTTGGCTGCGGCATCGGCGAGCACCTCATCGTAGAGGATGGGACGGCGGTTCTGGTCTGTGACAGAAAGACCGAAGCTTATCGGTCCGGTAATTTGCCCTTTAGCCGCCTTTCGCTTGTTCTTTTTGCTTTCTTTAAGAAATGCATGAAAGCCCGAAGCGTATCTGGGGCTTATCTCCCCATGCTCTACCCTGTTTTCGAGATAGGCGGAGTAGAGCTGCTCCAGAGGCTTGCTCAGGTCAAGTGAGCGGTCTACCCAGATACGCTCGTTTTCCACAATCGCCCCGGGGAAGCCCTCACTGAACTGGATATACATGTTCTCCGTAAAGGACTTTTTGGGGAGCTGGGGCCAAACGGGTATCTCCGAGAGATAGGTTAAAACTAAAGAGCAGGCTTCCCCAGGCTCGACATGTGGCATGCTGCCTATGGCGGTAGCCAGCCCGTTTAGCTCGAATCCGCTTCTGGTCATTTGAGGTACTTTCCTATCAGTAACGCTAGCTCCTCCTTCTTCTTCTGTGGAATCAGGTCTCTTGATGTAATGATAGCATCTTTGAGCGCTGTAGCGCAACCGCACTCCCTTTGCCCTGGAAGCTGTGTGCTTGCTTTCTTGATTACCTCCTTGGCTGCCTCTATTGTTTTCAGCAGGTTTGAGATAACCATGTCTATGGTTACAGACTCGTGTACCTCATGCCAACAGTCGTAATCGGTGACGCAGGCTATGGCGGCATAGCATATCTCAGCCTCTCTCGCCAACTTGGCTTCAGGTACGGCTGTCATGCCGATGATGCTTGCCCCCCAGGAGCGATACAGGTTGGATTCTGCTCTGGTAGAGAAGAGGGGCCCTTCCATAGCTATATAAGTGCCTTTGGGGTGAACCTTGCGCACCAAGCCTTTCAGGTCGCGATGCGATGCTGCTTGGGTGAGAATCCTGCTCAGCACAGGGCAGAATGGGTCGCCGAAGGTGACATGCCCCACGATGCCCTCTCCGAAGAATGTGCTCACCCTCGACTTGGTGCGGTCGATAATCTGGTCGGGGATAACGAGGTCGAGAGGGTGTATATCCTCCTGCAGGCTGCCCACTGCGTTCACGGAAATTATCCATTCCACGCCCAGCGATTTCAGGGCATAGATATTGGCTCTCGCAGGCAATTCAGTTGGCATTATGCGATGCCCGCGACCATGTCTGGGCAGAAAGGCGATTCTGGTCTTCCCCAGAGTGCCTAGAATAATGGCATCGCTGGGTTCGCCGAACGGCGTTTTAACCTTAACCTCTCTTACATCGCTGAGCCCCTCTATCTCGTAAAGTCCGCTGCCACCGATCACACCTAGCCTCGCTTCTGTCATCTTCGCTCCTCACTCCGAAATTTTCTTCAACCTTTCCACATAAGGCTCTTTGAACACGCCTTTCTCGGTGATTATAGCTGAAATATAACAATGCGGAGTTACATCGAATGCGGGATTGGCTGCATTCACCTTCTCCGGCGCAATCCGGATGCCTTGAATGCTGGTGACCTCGTCGGGATTGCGCTCCTCTATGGGTATATCCGCGCCGGATATCACCGAAAGGTCGATGGTGCTCACCGGCGCAGCCACGTAGAAAGGTATCCCATTCTCCGTAGCCAGCACCGCCAGGGTATATGTTCCAATCTTGTTGGCAACATCGCCATTGGCAGCTATGCGGTCAGCACCGACGATGACACAGTCTATATTGCCTTTGTTCATGAAATGCCCTGCCATGTTATCGGTGATCAGTGTTACCGGTATGTTCTCCTTGAGCAGCTCCCAGGTGGTGAGCCTGGCACCTTGCAGCAGAGGGCGTGTCTCGGTAGCATATACCTTCACCCTCTTGCCCTGCTCCTTCGCCATTTTGATTACACCCAGCGCTGTGCCGTAAGCTGCCGTAGCCAGCGCACCCGCGTTGCAGTGGGTGAGTATGGTAAAGCCGTCCGGTATCAACTCTGCACCCAGCTTGCTGAGACGGCGATTCGCCTCGTCATTTTGGGACTCTATGCGTTTTGCCTCGGAGATAAGGTCTTTTTTTATCTGTGCCACATTTTCCCCGCCCTGAGCGACCTTGTTCATCCTCCCCAGAGCCCAGAAGAGGTTGACCGCCGTCGGTCTCGACGAGGCGAGCGTCTCGCTCACAGGACGCAGTTTCGCTAAGAATTCGTCTTTGGAGTTCGTTTTAATGCTCTGTGCTCCCAGTGCCAAGCCGTAGGCAGCGGCGACCCCGATATCGGGCGCTCCCCGGATGCGCAGCTTCTTTACAGCTTCAGTCACCTCATGGTAGTCGTGAAGCTCCAGGAACACCTCTTTATGAGGCAACTCTGTCTGGTCGATTATTTTTATCCTGTCCCCGAGCCATTCGATTATCTTGAAGTCTTTCATTTAGGTGTTAGCCTCTTCAGGTTGATTAGGTTCCCTTGGCGGTCTCTCAGCGAGAAGGGCCCATCCTTTTCCAGAATTTTTATGATATCTTCAACCTTCACATGTTCGGCAATGACTGAGAGTAGCCCATCAGGTTTCAGAACTCTGTGCAGTTCTCTAGCCAATGCCTGTTTATCTTTTATCATGTGAATAGTGTCGTAAACCAGTGCTGTGTCTATGCTCTGGTCAGGCAACCCCGTGTCTCTATCTGAAATAATAGTTTTGATATTGGTCAGGCTCTTCTTAGCGGCTTTTTTCTCAACTGACCGGGCTGCTAAGAGGTGAATATCCAGGGCGTATACTCTACCGCTTTCCCCGACCATTTTGGCTGCTGCGATAGTGTAATGTCCGGGTCCACAGCCGAAGTCCAGGACTATCTGTCCTTCTGTGATACCCGCTTTTTTCAAGGGCTTTGTGACATCCTCGAGCCTGTGACGCAGGGCAAAGTAAAACGACATAGCCTTGAATGCGATGCCTGGCATTGGTTTGTCTTTTTGGATTGCCATTTGTTCTTTGCCTTGGTTCAATCTAGTAACTTGAAAGCTACCACGTCCACCTCGGCTATATCGTCCCTGGGTATAATAACCTTAGGCTTTTCCAAAAGCTTCCCCCTGCTAGATTTTGCCCACAGCTAAAAGGTAAAGCGCGCTTTCATCCTTGCCGTCCAGACCTATCACACGATTGAACTCATCGTCGTGGAAGGCGCCGATGGCGCAAGCCCCCAATCCCAGTGATGTAGCTACCAGATAGGTGTTCTGAGCTATGTGTCCTGCCTCGAAAAAGATGTAGCGTTGCGCGCGCTCCCTGTAATGCCTCTGGGTACGCTGAAGAACAGCGGATAGGGCGAATATCACGTTGGCTTGTCTGAACATCATCTCCTGCAGGGCAGCCCGCGACATCTCGTTGCGGAAATCGCCCTCTCGCGTCAGCTCTAGTTCATGTGAAGCGATGAGATAATGATAGATGCCTTTGGTTAAGCCCTCTACATTGTTCACTATGACATAGACCTCGATGGGATAGGTGGCTCCAGCAGAGGGGGCAGCCCTCAAGCCGTGTCGCTTGTCTGTGACGCCGCTCGAGTAATAGAGCAGGTGCGATAGTTCAGCCAGAGACATCGTCTCCCCGGAGAAGTCTCGCTGTGACCTTCGGTTTGCGATGGCTTTCTCCACGGAGAGAGCGCCGTATTTCAGTTCTTGAAGCAGTTGTATCCTCTTCATAGGTCTGGTCTTCGGCAATTTGACTTTGAGTAGGCTCGATTTCTTGCTGAATGATTATAAACTCGACTGCATCGTCTGGCAAGTAAGCGTGCGCTTTGTTGTAAGTATACTCTGGATGTACTGCAGCCTAACAATC
>CAYHAX010000222.1:0-5609 GCA_964354695.1 uncultured Dehalococcoidia bacterium | reverse complement strand
GTTGCAGCCCGCAGCAGCCAAGTTGACAGGGCCAAACTTCGATTATCCAAGGCAACTGTTAGAGAGCTGGAGCACAACGCTATTTCTGGAATTATTGCTGCGGACAAGTCATATCTCAGTGGCTATTGAGGTAATAATACTGCCATTTTTAAGGCGGTCAGACTCGAAATATGGTAATAATATTACCATTATAGTACCCCTGGGGCGACTCGAACGCCCGACACGCGGTTTAGGAAACCGCTGCTCTGTCCTCTGAGCTACAGGGGCTTGTGGAGATAGGGGGATTCGAACCCCCGACCTCTGCGATGCGAACGCAGCGCTCTCCCAGTTGAGCTATATCCCCTCGTCTACCGCTTAAACAACAATAAAGCCCGAATTTCTCTATGGACTCTAGCATTATGAGGATAGCAAAAGCTAGGTTCACTGTCAAGGAAAGCAAGGGTTGGTGGATTTCGTTGAGGGTTGTGAGAGATTGGTGAAAGAGCCGTTCATGGTTCGACAAGCCTGTCCTGAGCTTGACGAAGGACTCACCGCGAACGGGTTGCCATCATCTATTGTTTTCTAAGCTTTGCAGCTTCTGTTCGCCGATGCCGAAGTGATGCGCTATCTCATGCTGCACAACTTTCTTGACTTCCTCCTCGACCTCTTGCCAGGAACGGCATTTGGCTTCGATGGGTTTTCGGAAGATGCTTATCTTGTCGGGCAGCACGAAGCCGTATCCCGGACCCCGTCTGGTGTGGGGCACTCCTTCGTAGAGTCCCAGCAGGGAATACCTGCTTTTTACCTTGTTCCGGGAGAGTTGGACTGGGGTGGGCCAGTCTGTAACCACGATGTCAACGTTCTCCAACCGCTCTCGAAAAGCAGGTGGTAGGTTGTCGATGACTTTCATGACCAGGTCTTGAAACCTTGCCCGTTGTTCGACGGCACGCTTAATCAGCTCGCGGCGCCTGGCTCTGAGAGTCCTTTCGTTTCTATCCTGGATGGGTTCCTCTGACATTAGCACTTCACCTATAAGTAGGATGGGGCTGGAGGGGCACAATGCGCGCCTCAGCCTTGCCTGCTTTTATAGTGAGGAGAGCAACTGTGCCCAGCCTCAGTTGGTAGTAGGGGAAAGTCGCGCTGCCCGGGTTGACCAGAATGGATTTCCCCACATGATGCACAACGTCCCTATGAGTATGCCCGAATATCACTACGTCGGGCGCTTTTTTCAGCTTGTGCTTCTCGGGGCTCAGGATGAGGTCGCGGGCGAAGTACTGAGACGAATGAATGACGAACAGGTTACATCCCTCAAGGGTCAGATTCTGCACCTCTTCGATACGTTTGTCTATGATGCCGTACTCATCGTCGCCGCGGGCTGCCAGCACCGGCGCTATGGTTTCCAGTTCGTCTAAAGCCGATACGACGGAGATATCGCCAGCGTGCAGTATGAGGTCTACACCCTGGAAGACCTCTCTAACCTGCGGTGGGATTTCCTTCGCAATCTCAGGGACATGGGTGTCAGAAATCAATCCAATGAGCATTCTGTTGACTCTAGTCTCTAATCAACCCCCTAAATCACCCAAGGTTGGGGGACACCCCCCAAACCCCCAGCATCCGCCTGAGGCGGATTGCCCCTCTGCACTCCCTAGTTGATGGGGCACAAAATTTTGTGCCCCTACGGTTCTAGCCTATTTTCTTGCCAAAGCCTGGCACGCCCAGGTCGTAGATTTCATCCACCTTCACCTTGATGACTGCCTGAGGCGGGGGTGCGCCCATCTTCTTCATACTCTCGAAAATTTTATCGAAAAGGGGTCCGGTGGTGATTATCTCGGCTTTGCCCTGGAAGCGCAGGCACTTCATCTGGGCTCTATCGCAGACTACGATGGCGACCTTGGGATTCCTTTTTATGTTTTCGTAGGTTGTTTTCCCCGCTGATTCAGCGAACGTGATATGTTCCTCATCCAGCACCCGGGTGCTCCCTTTGGGAGCTATGTTCGGCGTGCCATCCGGGCTGGCGGTGGCGATGAAGGCTTGCTGCTCCTTTATCAATGCCTTCATTTCCTCGGTGATCTTCGCCATGTTTTCCTCCTTTAAGCTAAGGATTATTGCAGATTACTGGAATATTATAAGTCAATCCTTCAAATAGCTCAATCTTGAGGGTGCTCTGGGGCAAAGGCGAACCAATGGGTTCGCCACTACGGTTTCAAACTTGGAGGAGTTGTGGGAGTTAATAGCCCGAAGCGGGCGGCGCGTTCTTTGAACTGTTCTTCGGTTTCGTCTTCCCAGGGCATGTATTGCAGGGTGTCGGGTCTGCGCAACCCGTACAGCAGGATATCTACTACATCTCTGGAGGGGTTGCCGAGTTTCATTACCGTCTCTTTTCTCACTGCAAAAACCTGTCCTGTCACTATAGTGGGTACGTTCGGGTAGTAAACATCGATCAGTTGATAGTTCGCATCGTCAGTTCCCAGGTTGACCTTTCCCCGCGACAGTATCCAGCCGTAGGACAGGCATGTCGGCGAAAATAGGAACAGGCAGGGTTGCAGGTTTGTCAACCTGTCCAGGGTCATGGTCTCGCCGCCTGTTCTGAAGAACGCTCCCAGAATGGGGATGTTCGAAAAGTAGGTTCCTATCCTTGTTCTTCTGAAGAGCAAGCCGGTGAAATAGAAAACCAGCAGCCAGAGCACGAACCCTATGCCAGGATAGACGAACCTCTCAGGAACAAAGAAATGCAGGAAGTCTTTCCCTTCTCTCTCCAGTGTGCCTACAATATAGCTCCCGACAAGAATAAGAATCCCGACGGGAAACCATAGTATGAGGCCGAAGAATAGATACCCTATCTGGTGTCTGGTGAACCTCAAGCCTGCTCCTTAACCGATTCGATTATGGATTATCTCAGACTGGCGCAAGTAAGTATAGAGCGTTCTCTGGGTTTTATGCAATGGGCTTGGGGAGAGCGTTCGACAGTCAGCTATCAGCGGTCAGCTTTCCGGGCTTTGCCCCGACACCGCCACATCGCTGAACCTCTATGAGGCTGCTGATTGACCCTGTAATCTCTTAAGGCTATAATCAGGGTGTAAGAGGTGATATGGAGCAGCTTCCTGTGTCAACGGGGGCTAGTGTTCGCGAGTCTTGCGGCATCTTCGGAGTGTATGCTCCGAATGAGGAGGTGGCGAGGCTCGCATTCTTTGGTCTCTACGCTCTGCAGCATCGCGGTCAGGAGAGTTCGGGCATAGCCACCGCCGACGGAACCAAAATCCGTCTCCACGCCGCTATGGGGCTGGTGGCTCAGGTGTTTACTGAGGCTATACTTGACCAGTTGCGGGGCGATATAGCTATCGGTCACAACCGCTATTCCACGACCGGCTCGAGCCGCCGCTTCAACGCGCAGCCTATTATAGTCCCCAGCCCCCAGGGTGAGATAGCGCTGGCGCACAACGGCAACATCGTCAACGCTGAGTATCTGCGCAAGGAGCTGGAGGGAAAGGGCTTCACCTTCTCCACCACCACCGACTCCGAGGTCATTGTTCGCCTCATAGCCTCCGCACCCCGCGAAAGTATGGTGGAGAGGATAAAATACGCCATGAGCAGGCTGGTGGGTGCGTACAGTCTGGTGATTCTGACCAGAGATAAGCTGTTCGGGGTTCGTGACCCCATGGGCGTGCGCCCCCTGTCCCTGGGCTCACTCAACGGGCATGGCTGGGTGATAGCCTCGGAGACCTGCGCTTTAGACCATCTGGGCGCTGAGTTGCTTCGCGAGGTAGAGCCCGGCGAGGTGGTCGAGGTGGGTGGGGACGGAGTGAATAGCTTCAAGGGCGGCACAGCGGACAAGAAGGCTCTCTGTATCTTCGAGTATATCTATTTTGCGCGCCCGGATAGCCTGATAAATGGACGCCGTGTCTATCAGGCGCGCTGGGCTATGGGCGAGCAACTGGCTCGGGAGTATCCCCTAGCCGCAGACATGGTTATAGGCGTCCCGGATTCAGCGACAGCCGCAGGCATCGGCTACTCTCTGGCTTCGGGCATCCCATACTCCGAAGCATTGCTGAAGAACCGTTATGTGGGACGCACCTTCATTGAGCCGGAGCAGAGGCTCCGTGACCTCGGCGTCAAGCTTAAGTTCAATCCCATGAACGATGTAATCTCAGGGAAGCGTCTGGTGGTAGTTGATGACAGCATCGTGCGTGGCACCACCACGCCTCAGGTAATCAATCTGCTGCGCAGGGCGGGGGCGAAGGAGGTGCACATGTGCATCTGCGCCCCGCCTATCCGCCACCCTTGCTTCTTCGGCGTGGATATGGCGACCAGAGGGGAGCTTATCGCTGCCAGGAAGAATGTTCCTGAGATAGCCGAGTGGATAGGGGCTGACTCTCTGGGCTATCTCAGCGTCGATGGTTTGATAAAGGCTGTGAACTTGCCCATGGAGCTTTTCTGTCTGGCTTGCTTCACCGGTGATTACCCGGTGCCTGTGCAACTTGAGATGGACAAGCTGGCGATGGAGACTCACCGCCTGGCAGGCAAGGATAAGGATTTCTGCGAGAGGGTTGAAGGGAAGTAGGGCAGGGGAATTTAGAATTGCAAATTGTAGGGGCACAGCGTACTGTGCCCGATTGATGTAGAGGAGAGAGATTTAATGTAAAGGGGTAGCCTGGAGCAGATGCTCTAATCTACCCTGTTGGAGTTTGAGCCAAGTGAAACGTAAGTCGAAGAAAATTCCGCACACTTATGCTGCTGCCGGCGTTAATATAGACGCTGCCGACAGGGCGAAGGAGCTTATTAAAAAGAAGGTGCGCAGCACCTTCCGTCAGGAGGTGCTGACCGACATCGGGCTTTTTGCGGGGCTGTTTCAGCTTTCATCTCAGTATAAAGAGCCTGTGCTGGTATCCAGCGTAGACGGCGTGGGCACCAAGCTGAAGCTCGCCACCGCCCTCGATAAGCACGATACCGTGGGCATAGACCTGGTCAATCACTGCATAAACGATATTTTCACCTGCGGTGCCGAGCCCCTGTTCTTCCTCGATTACATAGCCCTGGGCAAGCTGGTGCCGGAGTTGGTGGAGAGCATAATCAGCGGTCTGGCGAGGGCTTGCATTGATGGAGGCTGTTCGCTCATAGGCGGTGAGACTGCCGAGATGCCTGGCGTGTACGCTGTGGGCGATTACGACCTGGCGGGATTCATCGTGGGGGTGGTGGAGAGGAAGAGGGTCATCAATGGAAGAACCATTGAGTCTGGCGATACTATCCTGGCGTTGCCCTCGACAGGTCTTCACACCAACGGCTACTCGCTGGCGCGCAGGGTTTTCGGCACAGACCGTGCCAAGCTGGAAACCTATTACACTGAACTGGGGCGCACTCTGGGTGAGGCGTTGCTGGAGCCTCATCGTTGCTATTACCCGATTCTCAAATCGTCTCTACCCATGGTTAAGGGGATGGCGCATATCACAGGAGGGGGCATACCCGGCAACCTGCCCCGCATCTTCCCCAGAGGGCTGGCGGCGCAAATCGATAAGAGTTCGTGGAAAGCTCCCGCAATATTCACCTTGATTCAAAAGAGGGGGAGTATAGACGAAAAGGAGATGTACCGCGTGTTCAACATGGGTGTGGGCATGCTGGTGATTTGCGCTCCGTCC
>CAYHAX010000221.1:0-4563 GCA_964354695.1 uncultured Dehalococcoidia bacterium | reverse complement strand
CTCATCGAAAGCCCCTCCGGGAAAGGATATCTGCCCCTTATGGTGCATCACATCCTGAGTCCTCTTGGTAAGAACGACATGATAGTCACCGTCCTTCTCGTAGATGGGAACCAGCACCGCAGATGGTCTGAAGCCCTCTCTCCTCACCACATGCCTCTGCCTCGAGGACAAAGCCTCGCCTATCTTTTCTCTCCAGGGTTCCCCCTCAATCAAGATGGCTGACCGCTCGGTTACTTCTCCAGACGAGCGCAGCCCACGCCAGAGTCCCTCAACCTTGCGCCTCAGCGAAGCGACATCTGAATCGTTGTCTATTACCACATCGGCGTTTTTCGCCCTCTGCGATATGGGCGTCTGAGATTTGATACGGGCTCCCGCCTGCTCCTCGCTGAAGCCTTTCTGGCAGACCAGCCGATTCACTACTGCAGCTTCTGGTGATATGGTAACCCAGACCTGGTCCGCCAGGTCAGTCCATTTAGCCTCAATGAGCAGCGTAGCCTCCACAACCACTACCTCAATCCCTTCACGGCGCGAATCCTCAATTCTTTGCCTTACAATCTCCTTCATAGAGGGATGCATTATGCGGTTAAGCCGCTTCAAAGCTCTGGGGTCGTTGAACACAACCTGAGCGAGTTTTCCCCGGTCTATCTCGCCATTGGGTGTCAGGATACCTTTGCCGAAGGCAGCTACCACTTTCTGCCAGGCTTCAGTGCGAGGACGAAATGCCTCGTGCCCCACCTTATCGGCATCGATGACCACAGCCCCCAACTCCGAAAGAATCCGGGCTACAGTGCTCTTGCCGCTGGCTATTCCACCTGTCAAACCGATGACTATCATGTCTGCTACCTGAAGAGAAGCCCAAGCCTGTAGGCTTGGGCTTCTCCATAACATTCCTAATTGAAGCTACTCGAAAACACCCCTCAGACCTCAACCTCCCAAAACGTCATCTAAAGCTCTTAGAACGCATCAAGCAAACTATGACCTAAGTTCCCCCCGGCGGCTTCCCTTTGTCAAAGTCTGAAAGGTCAAGGCTCTCGATAAACTCCCGGAATGCAGACATCCTCTCCAGTTCCTCAGGGGGGATATCCTGCGCCGGGGCAGGCTTGCCTGTCTCAGGGTCAATGATAATCCCAGCCTTATTGAGCACGTTTTCCTCAGCGAATATAGGAACCTTCACCCGCACCGCTAAGGCGATAGCATCGCTAGGTCTGGAATCAACCTCAATGGATTTGCCATTAACCGAGAGTATGATTTTGGCATAGAAGGTATCATTCCGAAGGTCACAGACAATAATCGAGTTTACGTTGGCGCCAAGGGCATTAATAACAGAGCTCAGGAGGTCATGGGTCAGGGGACGGGGCACTGTAACTTCCTGAAGCTTAACAGCTATGGCATCAGCCTCCGCAGGACCTATCCAGATGGGTAGGTAGCGCTCCGCCGATTTCTCCTTCAAAATCACCACGCGCTGATAATTAACCATACTAACGCGGATGCTTTCGATGGTCATTTCAATCATGACCCACCCCCTCCATTTAAATCATTTTAAACCTGTATAACACTACTGTCAATCTAAATCAAGTTGACAATAGAGAGCCTTTGGTCTATATTTTTAGTTTGTCAGGAAGGGCGGTTAGCTCAGCGGTTAGAGCGCTGCGTTGACATCGCAGAGGTCACTGGTTCAAATCCAGTATCGCCCACCACTTCGAGGGCTACTAAAGAACCTCTCGGTCCGAACAGGCGGGAGGTTCTAATTTCGATTCCTGACTGAGGGTTTGGGGTGAGTACTAAAGAAAACAATAGCAACAAAAACGCAGAACGACTGGAAGTTATGCGGCACTCGGCATCTCACATAATGGCTGAGGCGGTATCGCAGCTCTTCCCGGATGCAAAGTTCGGCATAGGTCCCGCCACTGCCGACGGTTTCTATTACGACTTCGATTTGCCACGCACCCTCACACCCGATGACCTGAACACTTTAGAAAGCGCGATGAGCAAAATCATAGCCTCTAATCTCCCCTTCGTTCGACAAGAAGTCGATAAGAAAACAGCCCGGGAGCTGTTCAAATCCCAGCCTTATAAGCTCGAAATAATCGACGAGCTGCCTGACGAAAAGATGACAATCTACCGCCAGGGCTCCTTTCTAGACCTATGTCGAGGTCCCCACGTCGCTTCCACCGGGGAAGTAAAAACGGTCAAGCTGCTGAGCATAGCCGGTGCCTACTGGAGGGGCGATGAGCGTCGCCCCATGCTACAGAGAATCTACGGCATCGCCTTCGATACCAAAAAGGAGTTGGACGAACACCTCAACAAGTTAGCCGAAGCGGCAAAACGCGACCACAGAAAGCTGGGCAAAGCGCTCGACCTGTTCAGCCTCCACGAGGAGGCAGGAGCAGGACTGGTTTACTGGCACCCCAAAGGCGCACTGGTACGCCACATAATCGAGGATTTCTGGAAGAAAGAGCACTTCAAACGAGGCTATAATATGGTCTATAGCCCTCATATCGCCAAGCTCGACCTCTGGAAGACCAGCGGGCACTGGGAATACTACAGGGACAGCATGTACACCCCCATGGAGATGGAGGGGCAAGATTATCTGATAAAGCCCATGAACTGCCCCGGACATATATTGATGTATAAGACCCAGCTTCGAAGCTACCGCCAGCTCCCGCTGCGCTGGGCGGAGCTAGGTACAGTGTACCGCTGGGAGAGGTCTGGCGTGCTCCACGGCTTGACCCGCGTGCGCGGCTTCACACAGGACGATGCCCATATCTTCTGCCGTCCCGACCAACTGGAAGATGAAGTGGTCGGGGTAGTGGACTTCGCCTGCTTCATGCTCAAAACATTCGGCTTCGATGAATATGAGGTCAAGCTCTCCACGCGCCCCGATAAATATGCAGGCACCATTGAGGTATGGGAGCACGCCACAGCGATGTTGAAGGGAGCCCTCAACCGACTCAAGATACCCTACGAAGTAGACCCCGGCGAAGGCACATTCTACGGTCCCAAGATAGATATAGCCCTGAAAGACTCCCTGGGACGCACCTGGCAGGGTCCCACCACCCAGGTGGACTTCAACCTGCCCGAGCGCTTCGATGTCAACTACATAGGCGAGGACGGGCAAGAGCACCGCGTGGTCATGGTTCACCGCACCGTACTGGGCAGCATGGAACGCTTCCTGGGCTGCCTAATCGAGCACTACGGCGGGGCATTCCCCCTGTGGCTGGCGCCAACACAAGTGATGATTATACCCATAGCCGACCCACATCTAGAATATGCCCGCAAGGTAGCCGCTGAGATGGAGAGCGGCGGCATAAGAGTCGAGGTGGACGAACGAAGCGAGCGCATGAATCTGAAAATCCGTGAGGCGCAGCTACAGAAAATCCCCTACATGTTAATAGTGGGCGATGAGGAGATAGACAGCTCCACCGTTTCTGTTCGGCTTCGCAGCGGCAAGACCCTGAAGGCTCAGAGCCTTTATGAGTTTACGAAAAAAATAGTTGGAGAGGTGGAGGCAAAAAGCACAAGCTCCGTTTGATTTCTTTCACGGATTATGTTATAAGAATTGAAAGCTTATCGGGGGAGGTAGCGAGTATCAGAGAATACAGAGTAAACGAAAGAATCAGGGCTAAGGAGATACGTGTAATAGGAGACAATGGCGAGCAGCTCGGCGTCATGACAGTCAGAGACGCATTACAAGTCGCTCGTGAAAGAAGCACAGACCTGGTTGAAGTAGCACCCACAGCTCAACCCCCGGTATGTCGTTTACTGGATTTCGGCAAGTTCAAGTACGAGCAAGCTAAAAAGGAGCGCGACGCACACAAGAAACAAAAGACCATTGGACTGCGACAGGTTCGGCTAAGACCTAAGACCGATACCCACGACGTAATGTCCAAGATAGCCGTAGCCAGCAAGCTCCTGGAAAAAGGCAATAAGGTTAAAGTTATGGTACTCTTCCGCGGACGCGAGATCACTCACCCCCAACTGGGGAAGGAAATGCTTGACACGGTTGTCAAAGCCCTCGCGGAAAAAGCCACGGTGGAGAGACCGGCTGCAATGGATGGGAAATCGATGAGCTTGATCCTTCTCCCCCACCCCACAAAACCACAGAAGAAGGAGAAGGAACAGGCAGGAGATGCTGCAGATGCCCAAAATAAAGACTCATAAGGGAACCAAAGCCAGATTTGATATCACCGGCACCGGCAAAATCATGCGCATCAAGATCGGCAAAAGCCACCTTCGCCGCAAGAAGCCAAAGCGGGTTAGAAGCCTGTTCGACGAAAAAATGCCCGTACACCCCACAGCCAAAAAACGCATAAGAAGGCTGCTAGGTATTTAAGCGATACCGGCGAGTTCGCCGCCCAATTTCGTAATTTTCTAGAGGAGGATTCCCTTGCCCCGAGTAAAAAGCGGCCCGACCAAGCGTCACCGCCATAAGAAGGTGTTGGAGCTAACCAAGGGTCATAAAGGCACCAAACATCGTCTCTATAGGCGAGCTCATGAGTCCATGATGCATTCCCTGTCATATGCCTATGCCCATCGTAAAGACCGTAAAGGTGATATGCGACG
>CAYHAX010000220.1:0-2563 GCA_964354695.1 uncultured Dehalococcoidia bacterium | reverse complement strand
TGAGGAACGCCCACCTCCTCTAGCCTCAACAGGGATGATAGCGCCAGGGCGTGCATACCATCGCCGACATTTATCGCCTGGGGTTCGCCCCATAGATGCCACACGGTAGCCCTGCCACGCCGTTCTGCGCTTTTGTCCTGTATGTCGTCGTGAACTAGAGAGAAGTTGTGTACCAATTCCACAGCGGCTGCTGCGGGAAGAGCCTGTCGCCACTCTCCATCGCCCACTGAATGGCAGGCGAGGAGGCAGAGGATGGGGCGTAGCCTTTTGCCTGCTGCTGCCGATTGAGGATTGCCCTGTTTATCAACCCACCCTAGATGGTAGCGCATCATGTCATACATGGGTAAGGGAGCTGCGCCCACAGCGAATTTGACTTCTGCCTCTATATCTCCTCTAAATCGCTGCCAGATATTATCCAGGTCTACCATTGTCCCTCACGTGTAATGTTAGTAAGAAGAACCTTATTTCACCAGGGTAAGGACCTGACGGGTTTACTCTTTGCTCTTAGCCTTCGCAGCCTGGGAGGAGCGAGCAAGTTCGGGATAGAAGAAAGACAGTATGCGCTGTGTTACGCCCTCGGCATCCAGGCTGTAGTTGGCACGGAGAACCTCTTGTGACCCATGCTCAACGAATTCGTCAGGGATGCCTATGCGCAGGGCGCGGATACCAGCCATGCTCGAGAGCAGGCTCAGCACTGCGCTACCGAAGCCACCGGTGAGGACATTCTCCTCTATGGTGACCAATCTCTTTGTCTTGCTTACTGTTTCCAGAATGAGTTCGGAATCCAGAGGTTTGGCGAAACGGGCGTCTACTATAGCGCAGTCGATACCCTTGTTGTTCAGCAACCATGCTGTTCCCATGGCTGTTGCCACGGTTGAGCCGATAGCGATAATTGTCAGGTCGGCTCCAGATTTGAGCACTTCCCCCTTGCCGATAAGCAATTCCTTGAATTTCTCATCAATGGTTACCCCCAAGCCGCTGCCTCTGGGATAACGTATTGCCATGGGGCTGCCGCATCTTGTTGCTGTGTAAAGCAGATGCCCGAGCTCATTTTCATCGCGGGGAGCGGCTACCACAAGGTTGGGAATGCAGCTCAGGTAAGAAAGGTCGAGTGTACCCTGGTGAGTCTTGCCATCCTCTCCTACAATCCCGGCTCGGTCGAGGGCGAAGACAACTGGCAAGTTCTGGGTGCAGACATCGTGGATTATCTGGTCAAACGCGCGTTGCAGGAAGGTTGAGTATATGGCGACAATGGGTATGAAGCCCTGGGTTGCAAGACCTGCGGCGAAGGTTACAGCGTGCTGCTCGCAGATGCCCACATCGAAGACTCTCTTGGGGTACTTCTGGGCGACCAGGCTCAAGCCTGTGCCTTCTGTCATGGCAGCGCTGATAGCTACAACACTCTCGTTTTCCTGGAACAAGCGTATCATGGTCTTGCCGAAGACCTCGCTGTACGAAGGGATATTATTTTTAACGCTGTTTTTGCCTGACACCCCGTGGAACTTGATGCTGTCTTCCTCGGCGGGTTCGTAGCCTTTTCCTTTGGTGGTCACGACATGCACGAAGACAGGTCCTGGCGCGTAGTCGCGTGCCTTAATCAGGGCTTCCTCAAGTTCGCTTATATTGTGTCCATCTATAGGACCGATATACTTAAATCCCAAAGAATCCCAGAGTGTAGTTTGCAGAACTACTCCCTTGACACCTGTTTTAATCCGTTTCATCCAGGACCATACGGTTTTGCCACCGGGAAGCATGGGGATTACCCGTCCTGCCTCCTCCTTGGCTTTATAGTATCGTGGGTCGAGCGTTATCTTGTTCAGTGACTGTGCCAGCGCGCCAACGTTGGGGGAGATAGCCATGGCGTTGTCGTTGAGGATGACAATCATTCTGGTGCCCAGGTGACCACCATGGTTCAATCCCTCGAAAGCCATGCCGCCGGTTAATGAGCCATCGCCGATAACAGCGATGACATGGAAATCCTCGCCCGCTAGGTCTCGAGCCGCGGCGATTCCCAGGGCTGCTGATACTGAAGTGGAGGCATGTCCTGTGCTGAAGGCATCGTGCGGGCTCTCGGTGCGGTCGGGGAATCCCGATATGCCGCGGTGTTGTCGGAGGGTATCGAATCTCATCCTACGACCCGTGAGAAGCTTATGGGCGTAACTCTGATGTCCCACATCCCAGATAATTTTGTCCCTGGGGCTGTCGAATACCCTGTGCATGGCAATGGTGAGCTCGACTGCTCCCAGGCTGGAGGCTAGATGCCCGCCGGTTTTGGTTACTGTGCTAACCATTTCATGCCGGATTTCAGCAGCGAGCTGGTCTAGCTCCCCCGGCGTAAGGCTCTTCAGGTCAGCAGGGCTGCTTACTCTGTTTAATATGTCCGCCACAGATGTCCCCCCCTCACTTCTCGCTGGAATGTATTTTCTCCAGCCTGCGGGCATGTCTGCCGCCCTCGAACTTGGTGCTCAGAAATGTGGTGACGATATCGCGCATCAGACCCTGCCCTATAATCCAGCCTCCGAAGCAGAGGACGTTGGCATCGTTGTGCTCCCGCGCACGTCGG
>CAYHAX010000219.1:0-10054 GCA_964354695.1 uncultured Dehalococcoidia bacterium | reverse complement strand
ATGTAATCTGTGGTCGCTTTTTTGATAATATCGCACAATTTGGCATACTGCTTGGCGTGTTTGGGTACGAAATCTGTGTAGAGACCCAGGAGGTCGCTAATTACCTGCACCTGCCCATCGCAGTACTTTCCAGCGCCGATGCCGATGGTGGGTACGCTTATTTTCTCTGTGATGAGCTTCGATAGTGGCTCGGGGACGCATTCGAGCACTATGGCGAAGGCACCTGCCTGGTCGAGGGCTATGGCGTCATTGAGCATGCGCAATGCTGCTTCAGGGGTCTTGCCTACAATCTTGAATCCGCCGAGTTGGTGTATCGACTGGGGAGTGAGCCCGATGTGCCCCATAACGGGGATGCCGCAGGTGACGATTTTCTGCACAGTGTCAGCCATGAATTCGCCACCCTCGAGCTTTACCGCTTGCGCTCCACCCTCTTGCATGAATCTGGCAGCGTTGTGTAGGGCTTCCTCGGCTGAGACCTGGTAGGTCATGAAGGGCATGTCGCCCACTACCAGCGCCTTGGTAGCG
Organism: uncultured Dehalococcoidia bacterium; assembly: GCA_964354695.1. Taxonomy (GTDB): domain Bacteria; phylum Chloroflexota; class Dehalococcoidia; order SZUA-161; family SZUA-161; genus CAYHAX01. The sequence continues at coordinate 9,529 of CAYHAX010000219.1, read as the reverse complement.
CCTCTGACCACTGCCTTGGTGTGGTGAATCATTTCGTCCATGGTAACGGGGATGGTTGAACCATATCCCAGTACTACCATGCCGAGACTATCACCAACAAGTATCAGGGGTATTCCCGCTTCATCTATGAGTTTGGCTGTGGAGTAGTCGTAGGCGGTGAGCATGGCGAATTTCTCGCCTTTTTGCTTCATCTCTTTTATCTGGGTTATAGTGACTCTCATGGGCCACCTCCTTCAGGGATTTAGCCCTGTTTGGCAACCTCAGTTAACCCTTGCAGAGGAGCAAATCTCCTTCGATTTCTTGACGATGGTGTTCTGGGAATTTACGTAGACCAGCTTGGGGATGTGATTATGCGCTTCAGCTTCGTTAACCGTACAGTAGGAGATGATGATGACCGTGTCACCTACGGAGACCAGCCTGGCAGCAGCGCCGTTGATGCATATCACGCCTGAGCCGCGCTCACCCTCTATGGCGTAGGTCACCAGGCGGTTGCCATTGTTTACATCGAGCACGTGAACCTGCTCGTAGGGCAGGATGTCTGCTGCCTCCATGAGGTCTTTGTCTACGGTGATACTGCCTTCGTACTCCAGGTTTGCTTCGGTTACACGAGCGCGGTGGATTTTTCCTTTGAGCATGGTTCGCATGGTTGACTCCTCCTGCAGTGGTTAGTTAGAAGTTCACGCATCTCTTCAGCTTTTGTGCTATCTATCTTCCCCTTAGCTAGAGCTACGGGGATGGTCTGCAGTCCCAGTTCTACATATGTGGAGAGGAGTTCCGGGGATGATTTCTCCAGAGCCTCCAGGTGTTTCTTTATAGTTCCCAGGTCGCCGCGGGCGATGGGTCCCGTGAGGCAGTTAGGCAAACCGATGTTCTCAAGGTTGTTCAGTGTGCCCCGAAGCAGGGGCAATAGCGCTTTCGTTGCCTCCGGCGTGGAGACACCGAAAGTCTGCCAGAGGTCAGTAGCCAGCTTGGTCAGGGTTACCAGGTAGTTGCAGGCTAAAACTGCGGCTGCGTGGTATACCACTTTGTCTCCCGCACCGAGTTTCACCCAGCTTCCGTCAAGGTCGAGGGACATCTGCTTTAGTGTTTCCAGCAGCTCACCTTCTGCCTCCAGGGCGAAGGTGGTGCCGGGGATGTTCTTTATGGCGTGGGTTACGTTGGCGAAGGTCTGTAGAGGGTGGAAGGCACCCACTTGAGCGCCGTCTCTTTTTGCTGGCTCGAGGGCATCCAGGGAGTGAGCGCCGCTGCAATGGATTACGCTCTGTGCCGCGTGCCATCTGAGTTCAGAAGCTACCTTCCCGATGGCGTCGTCTGGGGTGGTGATGAAGACGAGTTCGGCGAGTTCGGCGACTTCTTGCTTCGTATCGTATGCACGGCAGCCCGCTACGCTCGCTGCCAGCTTGTCTGCCGATGACTTGCTGCGGCTGGCAACTGCTATCACGGGATAGCCTTTTTCCTTGAGCCTTGCCGCCAGCGCTGTGCCTACTGTTCCCGCCCCTATGAAGCCGATCTTAGGCATCTTCCCCAACCCCTTTCAGCAACTAAAAAAGCCTTCTCAGGCATTACCCGAGAAGGCTTTCAGAAGATAGCTGCGCCATTCTGCCGTCTCGGTCGTTGCCGATCCAAGCGACTTATTTTTTTGAGGGTTCTACTGAGCCTTACCGTCCACCTACGGTGGTTCGATAGGTACTATAATTATACCAAATTTAGTAATATTGTCAAGTTAACTTTAGTTACCAAGGTGGGGGATGTACTTGTGCCATTCGGGGTGTTCGTCGAAGCGATGGAACACTATATGGTAGCCCACCGTAGCTGGCGGGCAGGGCTGGCGCATAAGGTCCATACCTGCTACCCTAGGCGAACGCCCTGCTTTGCGCTGGTTGCAGGTCTTGCAGGCGCTAACCACGTTGTCCCAGGTGTGTCTGCCGCCGAGGCGGCGCGGAGTAACGTGGTCTATGGTCAGCTCTCTGGTCTGTCTGCCACAGTACTGGCAGGTGTGGTTGTCTCTAAGGAACACCTCGCGTCGGCTCATTTTTCGCTGGGTGCGGGGGCGTTTTATCATGTAGACGAGGCGGATGACGGAGGGGATGGGGATGGTCATGGTGGCGCTGTTGAGCATGCCCGAGTTTTTCTCGAGCATCTCTGCCTTGCCCCGCCAGACGAGGACAACTGCCCTCCGCGCCCGGCAGACATCGAGAGGCTCGTAGTTCTGATTAAGAACCAGGACCGGGGAGTTAATCATCGCATAAACTCCATGTAAGCCTGATTCTAGCAGGAAAATTAGCTCTGTGCAATCCTCAATCGTAGTTCTGAGATGACGAGGGCACGAACTTTCCAAAATCTTTTTTAGAAGTTCGTGCTGAACGCTATAATGGGCGAAATTCACTATGCGGTGGCAGTTGACCCCTTAAGTCCTTTAATGTATATTCTAAGCCAGTGTTTTAAGGAGGAAGCCGATGAGTTTGCGTATCCCTGGTCCCACCCCCTGCCCTGAAAAAGTCCTTCATGCCATGAGCAAGCAGATGATTAACCATCGCGGTAAGGAGTTCGGCGAGATGATGCTCCGAGTTACCGCGCGGCTCAAAGAGCTGTTCCAGACCAAGGGAGATGTCTTCATCCTCACTTCCTCGGGGACCGGTGGGATGGAGGCTTCCATTGTCAATACCCTGTCTCCAGGGGACAAGGTGCTTTCGCTATCCAACGGTGTCTTCGGCGATAGATACGCCAACATCGCTGAGCGGTTCGGGGCTCAGGTGACCCGGGTTAAGTTCGAGTGGGGCAAGGCTGTTGAACCTGAAGCTGCCGATAAAGCCCTGAAAGCTGACCCGAATATAAAGGCGGTGCTGGTCACTCACAACGAGACCTCGACAGGTGTGACCAACGACCTGGGCGCCATTTGCGCTGTGATAAAGAGGTATGAGAAGCTAATCTTAGTAGATGCCATAAGCAGCCTGGGCTGCATTGACCTGCCTGTGGATAAATGGGGCTGCGACGTGGTGGTCACAGGCTCTCAGAAGGGCTGGATGGTTCCTCCCGGTCTGGCTTTCATAAGCGTCAGCGAGCGCGGCTGGCAGGCTCATAAGGTAGCCAAGATGCCACGCTTCTACTGGGATTTCGCGCAGGCTAGGGATTTCCTGCAGAAGAATCAGACGCCCTGGACGCCGGCGGTTTCGATATTCTATGCCCTTGATGTTGCCCTGCCGCTGATGCTGGAGGAGGGGATGACCAACATCTTTGCCCGGCATGCCCGTTTGGGGAAGAAGGCAAGGGATGGCGTGAAGTCTCTGGGATTGACGCTGTATGCTGCCGATGAAAGGTGTGCCTCCGATACAGTCACTGCGGTAAATGCCCCGCCCGGAGTAGACGGCAAGAAGATAACCGAGGTCATGAGGGACGAACACGGCATAGTCCTCTCCGGCGGGCAGAGCACCCTGGCGGGGAAGATATTCCGCATAGGACACCTTGGCTACGTTACCGACTCAGAGATAGATGATGTAATCAAGGAGTTGCGTCGGGCGTTGCCCAAGGTAGGGTACAAAGTCCCCCATAATTAGGAGGCTGTATTTGAATATGAAGTCGCGGATTCTCGTTGCAGATAGCATTGCTGACGAGGGTGTGGATATCCTTCGCAGCGAGGCTAATGTTGACATAAAGTTGAAGCTGAAACCAGCGGAGCTATCAGCCATCGTTGGTGATTACGATGCGCTGGTGGTTCGCAGTGAAACCAAGGTCACCGCTGCTATTATTGAGGCGGGGAAGAAGCTTCAAGTCATCGGTCGCGCCGGCATCGGCGTGGACAACATCGACCTCGAGGCAGCGACCAGGCATGGCATTGTGGTGGTAAACGCTCCGACTGGCAACGCCATCTCCACCGCTGAACACACTATAGCCCTTATCTTCGCACTTGCCCGACATATACCTCAAGCCAACATTCGGCTGAAATCGGGCGAGTGGAAGCGCGAGGACTATATAGGCTCTGAGGTGCGCAACAAGACGCTGGGCATCATCGGCTTGGGGCGCGTGGGGTCCGAGGTGGCGAGGATGGCTAAGGCGCTGGAGATGAAGCTCATCGTCTATGACCCCTATGTCTCCACGGATAGAGCCAGACAACTTGGTGTGGAGCTTGTTCCTCTGGACGAGTTGCTGAAGCGTTCTGATTTCATCACCGTCCATGTGCCTTTGACTCCCGCGACTAAAAGTATCATCGGGAGCAAGGAGCTGGCGCTGGTCAAGCCCACGGCGAAGGTCATCAATGCCGCCAGGGGCGGCATAATCGATGAGGAGGCGCTTTACAAAGCCGTAACGGAAGGCAGAGTGGCTGGTGCTGCCGTAGACGTGTTCAGTAAAGAGCCTGCCATAGACAATATCCTGCTCAAAAGCGACAAGGTGATTGTTACTCCGCACCTCGGTGCATCAACCGCTGAGGCTCAGACGAGCGTTTCGGTGGATGTCGCTGAGCAGGTCCTGGCTGTGCTCAAGGGGCAGGCGGCACGCTATGCGGTCAACGTCCCTCTGATATCTCCGGAGATAGCGACTGTGTTGACGCCTTATATGCCTGTAGCCCGTGATGTGGGGAGATTGTGCATTCAGCTTGCCGAGGGGCGTCTGAACACCATCGTTATCAAATACGAAGGTGAGGTCGCGAATTACGACACTGCTGCGCTTAAAGCAGCGGTATTAGGCAGTATCCTGGAGCCGATGACAGACGAGCGTGTCAATCTGGTTAATGCCAACGTCATCGCTCAAAGCCGTGGTTTGAAAGTTGTCGAGCAGAAGACTGCGAAGTGCGAGAATTATGCCAGCCTGATAACGGTGGACGTTACCACCGACAAGGGGACGACGACGGTGGCGGGCACGCTGATGAGGGAGCAGACCCACATACTTCGGGTAAACAATTACTGGCTGGATATTGTGCCCACCGGTGGCTACTGGCTGTTCAGCGACCATCTTGACCGCCCTGGCATTATCGGTGCCGTAGGTCTGGTAACTGGTGAATCTGATATAAATATCAGCTCCATGCTGGTGTCTCGCCTCAAGCTAAGGGGTCCTGCGCTGATGGTGCTCGCCGTGGATGAGCAGTTAAACGAGAAACAGATTAAGAGGCTTCTGGCAATCCCCGATGTCTATACCGCTAAGGTAGTGAAGCTCTAACAGGTGCCTTCTAGTATTTTGAAACCCCTATCTCCTCCATCTTGCCGGTGACCACGAAGACTACCCGTTCGCAGATATTGGTGACCCTGTCGGCGCTACGCTCCAGGTTGTGCGCTACCCAGATAAGACGGGTAGCTCTGGTGATGGTTCTGCCGTCCTCTGCCATGAAGGTGAGCAGTTCGCGGAAAACCTGGTCATAGAGGGCGTCTATCACATCGTCCTCTGTGGCGATTTTTCTCGCTGTCTCGGCATCGCGGTTGATGAAGGCATCCAGGCTTCGCCTAAGCATGTCCCCGGCCTTCTGAGCCATGCGAGGCAAATCTATCAGAGGCTTTAAGGGTGGCTCTTTGCCAATCATTATAGCGATTCTGGCGTTGCCCTCGGCATGGTCGCCTATCCTTTCCAGGTCGATGATGATGTTCAGGACGGCGACGATAATCCTGAGGTCTCCAGCCATAGGCTGCTGGGTTACAATGAGCTCAATGCACTTCTCCTCTATGTCGAAGCGCTTTTTATCTATCTCGTTGTCGTCATCGACAACCTGTTTTGCCAGCTCCAAATCCCTGTTTTTCAGGGCTTCCATGGAGCGATAGATAGCTTTTTCTACCATGCTGCCCAGAATCAGGACTTCGTCCTGAAGCTCATGAAGGTGTCGCTCGAAGTTTGTTCTTGGCATTTTTTTCAACCCCCTGTGTCCCCCAGTATTGGGGGAATTTTAAGTTGGGGGACACCCCCAAGTCCCCCGGCAGAGAGGCTTTGCCCCTCTGCACTACCCAGTTGTTAAATTATCTCCTTTAGCCGAAGCGACCTGTGATATAGTCCTCGGTCCTTTTGTCCCTGGGTCTGCTGTAGATGTCAACGGTCTTCCCGTATTCCACCAGTTCTCCTATGAGGAAGAAACCCGTCCAATCGGAGACACGTGCAGCTTGCAGCATGTTGTGTGTAACGATAACTATAGTGTAAATTTTTGTCAAATCCCGCATCAGCTCCTCAATCTTGAGTGTTGACACGGGGTCGAGGGCTGAGCAGGGCTCATCCATGAGGATGACCTCGGGCTCCACTGCCAGCACTCTTGCAATGCATAGCCTTTGTTGCTGTCCGCCCGAGATAGCCAGCCCTGATTTATGGAGATTGTCTTTGACTTCGTCCCAAAGGGCGGCTGCCCTGAGGCTTTTCTCCACTACCTCGTCGAGATTCACTTTACGACCAAGCCCCAGCATCTTGGGTCCGAAGGCGACGTTTTCGTAGATGGATTTAGGGAAGGGGTTGGGCTGCTGGAATACCATGCCCACGCGTTTTCTCAGCTCCACCACGTCCACGTTGCTTTCATAGATATTCTGTCTGTCCAGGAGCACCTCGCCCTCCACTCGGGCTCCAGGGATGATGTCGTTCATGCGGTTCAGAGTGCGCAGGTATGTTGACTTGCCGCATCCCGAAGGTCCGATGAGTGCTGTAATCTGGTGCTCTCTTATATCTAGGGTCGCATTCTTGACCGCGTGCAGCTTACCGTAATAGAAGTTTAGCTGCTTTGTCTCTATTTTTGGGTCCATATCAGGCTCCTCCGCGCATTCTAGCCTGGAAGCGATACGATATCCAGTTGATTATGGTGTTGATTATCAGAATAGTGATAATAAGCACTGCCGCTGTAGCCATGGCTTTCTCGAAGGCATTGGTCTCCATGGACAGGTAGAAAAGGTGCAGCGATAGCGTTCGCCCTCCGGAGAGCAGCGACGTGGGCATGGCAGCGCTGCCTCCTATAGTAACATAGAGACAGGCTGTCTCTCCCACGATGCGTCCTATGCAGAGGATGATACCGGTGACTATGCCCGGGAGCGCGGATGGCAGAACCACACGCCATATTGCCTGCCACTTGGTGGCTCCCAGCGCAAGTGCGCCCTCACGATGCGAGCGAGGCACCGCCTTGATTGCTTCCTCGGAGGTGCGGATGAGCGTGGGCAGGAGGAGACACACCATGGTCAGGGCTCCTGCCAGGAGGGAGAAGCTGAAGTGTAAAGCGGTCACGAATAAGACGAATCCGAACAATCCAAAGACGATGGAGGGCACGCCTGCTAAGGTATCTACACCGTAGCGTATAATGCGTGTGAGCCAGTTGTCTTTGGCGTACTCTGAGAGGTAGATAGCAGCTCCTATCCCGGGAACAATCAGCATAGCGATGGTCAAAATCACGATATAAATTGTGCTTACGATGGCGGTGGAGATGCCTCCCTCCCCGCTGAGCCCGCCTTTGGGGGCGGTGAACAGGAAGTCCCAACCGAGAGCCGGCACCCCCCTAGCCAGGACATAGCCTATTATGAGGAACAGGATGAGAACGGTGATGACACCGCTTCCCCAGATGAACGCCATGGCTATTTTTTGGGATGATTTAGCAGACATACTAGGTGCGTTCCCCTCTTCTTCTCATAACAACCATTGCGAAGCTGTTGATAACCATGATCAGGAAAAAGAGCACAACCCCGACAGCGAACAGAGCGTTCTGGTGCAGCCCACCGGCGTACGTTATCTCGACTGCTATGCCGCCGGCGAGGCTGCGGGCTGGGTCAAGGGGCGAGGTGGGAATCTGTATTGCATTGCCCATGACCATAATCATAGCCATTGCCTCTCCGATGGCTCTGCCAATACCCAGGATAACCCCGGCTAAGATGCCCGAACGAGCTGCGGGGATAAGCACGTGCCAGATAGTTTGCCAGTGGGTGGCTCCCAGCGCCAGTGAACCCTCTTTGTACCTTCTGGGCACTGCCCTGATGCTGTCCTCGCTGATGCTGATGATGGTGGGCAGCACCATCGCCATAAGAACGAGGGCTCCTGCTGCTATGCTGTAGCCGGTGCCCCCTATCTCGCGTATTAGAGGGACAATCAGCAACATTCCCACCAGCCCATATACCACCGAAGGTATGCCCACTAGTATCTCTACCGCTGGTCTCAAAAACTGGCGGACTCTGTGGGGGGCTACCTCAGCCAGCAGGACGGCGCAGCCGACTCCCAGAGGTATTGCCAGAATCATCGCACCCAGGGTGACGGCGAGGGAGCCCACTATCATGGGCAGGATGCCGAATTTATCCAGGGAAGGACGCCACTCTGTACCGAAGATAAGCTTCAGCCATCCCACCTCCTGGAGGGCGGGCAGCCCCTCCCTCAGGGTGAACAGGGCGATGGCTGCCAGTATTATGAAGGAGGCAGAGGCACAGAGCAGGACTAGATACTTGGCATTGCGGTCTATAAAGTGGCGAGACACTGTTTTAGCCCTTCCTCAGTGTGATGGCTGACCTCCTGGAATGTAACCCTCTTCGGCAACTATACTCTGCCCCTCTGTTCCCAGGCAGAAGTCAATGAACTCTTTAACCAGCCCTGTGGGCTGTGTCTTGGTCAGGAAATAAAGCGGGCGCACGAGGGGGTAGGTCCCATCGCTGGCGTTGTGAGCTGTGGCTGCCACACTGTTTATAGTCAGTGCCTTGACCGAGGTATCGATGTAGCCGAAGGAGATGAAACCGATTGCCTGGGGGTCGCTGGAGACGGCTGTCCTGATTGCCCCGCTGGAGGGTAACAAGATGGTGCTTGCCTTGACAAGGGCATCGCCCATTATCATCTCCTCGAAGGCTGTTCTTGTGCCTGAGCCCTCTTCCCGGGCGATTACATGTATCTCCTTGTTCTGACCACCGACCTGACTCCATTTGGTGATATTACCTGAGAAAATACCCCTCACTTGCTCCTTGGTCAAGCCAGTGACAGGGTTCGAAGGATGGGTCACGATAGCGATGCCGTCGCGGGCTATCAGGTGCTTAATCAGATTAGGTTCAGTTGACTTAAGCTCGCGTGAGGCGGCGCCTATATCTACGGTGCCGTCGTTGCAGGACTTGATGCCCACGCTGGAGCCACCGCCCTGGATGGTGCTGGCGACATCGGGGTTCTTAGCCTTGTATGCCTCTGCCAGCTTCTCTGCCACAGGCTGCACCGTGGTCGAGCCAGCTTCAGTAATAGTATTGGAGGCACCTCCGCTGCATCCAGTCAGGGTAAGTGCTGTTAGGAGCAAAGTGATTACTAAAGCCAGTGCCGGCAACTTCTGCTCTGTTCTGAGGCGCAAACTTCCCCCCCCCGCACCCAATTATTTCTGACCAACTGCCTATAATATAAAGGCAAGCCACATAATATATCAATAGGTGCCCTTGAGCGATTACAATTTCACCTGAGTATCTCTTTCCTGTATAATATGAATTGGGGGTAGTCACATCAAGGTAGGTAATCTGGAGCTTCTGCGCATCAGCGTTCGTGGCGTGGTGCAAGGGGTGGGCTTCCGCCCCTTTGTGTATCAGCTTGCTGCTAAACATAACCTGAAGGGGTGGGTGTGCAACACCTCGGGCGA
>CAYHAX010000218.1:0-4094 GCA_964354695.1 uncultured Dehalococcoidia bacterium | reverse complement strand
CCAGGCTGTTCTCCTTTGCTTGTGCTCAGGAATCTGAATTGAAGTAAGGGTTATTATCCTAACCAGTACCACTTTAACACTTCCTGTCAAGCAAACCAACTTCATGATTAAAGTGGCTCTTCTTTTTCTCCTTCTGTCTCTCCCTCTTCGTTGTGCTCATAGGCTTCGTGCTTATCAAGCTCACGGCGAACCACGGTCCCCTCTTCCTCCAGGAGATCCATAATCCTGGCTGCGCGGGGGTAGCCTATATGGAGTCGGCGCTGCAGCAGGGAGGTGGAGAGGTGGGAGTACTCCTTCGCCAGCCGCCTGCCTGCTTCCAGCAGTGGGTCTCCCTCTTTTATCACCTCTGGGGTGAGGGAAGCGAAGGCTTGCGCCACAGCATCCTCTGTGGGAGTCGGTATCCTCTGCTGTTTCCAGAAGCTCGCTACCTTATCTATCTCCTGGTCGGAGACAAAGCACCCCCTCAGGCGCTTGGGCTTGGGGGCATCCGGGGGCAGGTAGAGCATATCGCCTCCTCCCAGCAGGCTTTCGGCACCTACGGTATCAAGGATGGTGCGTGAGTCCACGCCGGAGGCAACAGCGAAGCTTATCCTGCTGGGGAAATTGGCTTTTATCAGTCCGGTAACAACGTCCACCGAGGGACGCTGGGTGGCTACGATGAGGTGGATGCCAGTGGCTCGCGACATCTGTGCCAGACGGCAAATCGCGGGCTCAACCACTTCGGCTGCGCTCATCATCAGGTGAGCCAGCTCATCTATGATAACCACCAGATATGGCAAGGGCTCGGTGACGAGAGGGCTGTGGTTATAGCCTTCCATATTGCGCGCTCCCACCGCCGAGAACTTGCTGTAGCGGGTGTCCATCTCCTTTATGACGCGGCGCAGAGAGTCTATAGCCTTCTCCGATTCAGTTACCACTGGTGTTATGAGGTGAGGCACTCCCTCGAAGCTCACAAGCTCTACCCTCTTGGGGTCTATGAGGAGCAACCGCAAATCTCGTGGGGAGTTATGCATCAGCAAGCAGGCTATGGTTGAGTTCATGAACACCGTTTTGCCGCTTCCGGTAGCTCCTGCGATTAGCAGATGAGGCATCTTGCACAAATCAGCGGATACAGCCTCGCCGGCGGTGCCCTTGCCCAGCGCGATAGCGAGCTTGGTTTTTGTTTTCAGTTTTTGAAAGGAGGGGCTCTCGATGACTCCCTTGAGCCGGACTATGGATGTGGTGGTATTGGGGACTTCGATGCCCACCAGAGATTTCCCGGGGACCGGGGCTTCGATTCTGATATGGGACGTGGCGAGAGCCAGGGTTAGGTTATTGGCAAGGGCAGTGATGCGTTCTACCTTCACTCTGGTCTTTGATATCTCCTCCGACCTCTCGATGGTATGACCGTCTCTATCCAGTTTAATCTTTCCCTGGCTGTCGCGCTCCACTACTCGTTTATACTTCCGTTCCCATCCTGGCTCGACGCCGAATTGGGTAACAGAGGGTCCAGGGTTTATCTGTATCACTTTCCCCTCTACCCCATAGCTTCTTAAGGCTTCCTCGATGATTCTGGCACGCTGTTCATTGCCAGCCTCGGTGAGCTCTGTTTCGGTAGCTTTATCCAGCAGGTCTAGGGGAGGCAACTGATGCTTTGCTGAGAAGGCTGGCTGTACACCTGCCTCCTTATGCTCAGCGGTGGCTGTTTTTTTCTTCTTTCCGCCTGTGGCGGCTGGCTGCTTCTCTGTGCCTGCTGTGGCAACTGCCTTCTCATCGGCGTGCTCCGGGGGCAATGCTAATCCCTCACCGGTATCCTCTTCAGCCTCTGGCTCGGCTGTCTGGCGGCGAAGCAGCTTTCTTCCCAGCGTGGCAAGTAACTGAGTCAGGGCGAGCTTTCGATACAATCCAGATAGCATCTGCCCTATTCGCGGGGCAGACCAGCGGGCGCCTGAGATGGTTGCAGTACCTGTTGACTTTGTCCCGCGGAGCAAGAGCTTGATGGACTTGAAACTCGGACCGGGAAGAATCAATCCGATGCTGCAAAGTATGAGGATGGCGAGTCTTGCTGCTGGCGGGGCACCAACTCCCTGGTTGCCTATGAAGCTCTTGCCTGCATTTCCTCCCAGGCTCACCTCCGCGAAGTTGGCATCTGCGATTACCAGCCCCTGGGGGTGGAACAGGGCGAATATCCCCCAAACGGCAAGGCTGAACAGGATAGCGCCCAGCCAGATGTTCCACCATTTGGTCATGCTTTTTAGACTGTGTCGCCAGAATATCCAGGAGAAGACCACAGACCACAATACAAACAGGAAGACGCCGAATCCTACAGCCTCGAGTATTGCGTTGCCCAGGAAGAATACTATCGCTGCTACCGCTATTACAACTACGAAGGCTCCAAGCATCTTGCCCTGAGAGGGAAGGATGGATGATTTGCCACCTTGTTTTTTAGAACCCGTCTTTGCCATCGCTATGCCTTCTAACTAGAACATGGATAATTGCTGGGGCTTGTCCTCTCCTTTTGCCTCTTTTACTTCCTCAGCCTGGGCTAGAAGGGACGGTATCTTGCGCATATCCTCCTCGATAGTTTGCCTCAGGCTCTGCTGGTGCAAGGCAGCGGCAGGATGATACATGGCGAAGTAAATCGTATTTTCCTGCCTCTTTGCCTTGCCGTGAACCTTGCTGATGGTGTCGCCGGGGAAGAACTTAGCCAGTGAGTAACGTCCCAGGGTGACTATCATCTTGGGTGAGAGCAGCTCAAGCTGGCGGTCCAGCCACTTTTGACAGTTCTTAATCTCTGTGGGAAGCGGGTCACGGTTCCCCGGCGGTCGGCATTTTATCACGTTGCATATGTAGACATCTTTACGGCTCATGCCGATGGAGTTGAGCAATTGTTCCAGGAATTGCCCTGCCTGACCTACAAAAGGTCGTCCCTGCTGGTCTTCGTGGAATCCGGGAGCCTCGCCGATAAACACTATTTGTGCTTGCTCGGGACCTTCGCCGGGCACTACCTGGTTGCGGGTTCTTGCCAAGTCCTCACATTCCCTGCAATCTGCTATCTGTCGGTACAGTTCAGCTAGCGCTGACACCTTTACCTCCTCGATTGAATAACAACATCCTGAGTCCTATTATTAACAGGGCTATAGCGAAAACCCTGGTCAGCCATTCGGCGGTAACTGCACCCGCTGCCCAGGCTCCCAGATAGGTGAAGGCAATTGCGCTGGGTGCAATAAGCAGCACCATCCTCGACTTCACATTTCCCTGCCTGTAGTGAATAAATGCCCCAACCAGTGCCATGAGCAACATGGCGGCGAGAGAAATGCCTTGTGCTGTGTGCTGTTCTACTTCCAAAAGAAGGACTACGCCTGGTATTACAATAGTGCCTCCACCAATGCCGAGCATTCCGCCGAGTACGCCGGCGGCTAAACCTAGAGCGACCGCAATTCCTATATCCATATACCCGGACCTACCTGAACAGTAGTAATGTCGCAATAGCGATAGCGTAAACGCCGAAAAGCTGTCGCAATCGGTTGGCTGGCACTTTCATCATCAACTTAGCTCCGGCGATGACGCCTATCACACTTCCTGCCCCTATTGCCGCTGCTAATGTCCAGTTGATATCGTCTCGCAAGGCGTAGACGATAGTGCCTATTATGGCGATAGGTAGTATGGCAGCGAGCGAGCTGCCGTGGGCTTTGTGCTCTTCTAAGCCAAGCAATCCGACCATCATCGGAACCAGGACGATGCCACCACCGATCCCCAGGAAGCCAGCTACCAGACCGGCAATCGCTCCTGTCGCTACATAGCCAATGGTTTTTGCTTTCAACTTCGGCTTGCCCTCATCCTATTTGGCAAATGATAACATGGCACCAATGTCAAGTCAACGAAGCTATCCTGAGATTGCCTGGGGTCTTCTACTTGTGACTTGGTAACCTTTTATCTGGTGGTATCGCTTTGTGATGGGGACAAAAGGGCGAGGTTTCTGTTTGGTGATGATTGGAACAGAAACCTCGCCTGTTGAATGCGCCGAGAGCCTGAACGAGATAATGTGCAGAGAACCAATTCTCAAGCGGTTTGGGGTCTGGTCCTGCTGCTACTCGTCATCTACTCCACGCTCT
>CAYHAX010000217.1:0-19699 GCA_964354695.1 uncultured Dehalococcoidia bacterium | reverse complement strand
CCGCAAGTCCATCCTAGCCTCTGTCCCTCAGGGAACGGGAGATTTCAATATCAAAGCCTTCGAGCTGGGATATAAATACGGGCTAGAGCACAAACAGCGGAAGTAGGACAGCGATGGCTAGGAAAGTTGCTGTAATCGGTAGCGATATAGGCATTGCACAAGCTGCTCTCACTCTGGCTGAGATGGGCGCAGAGGTTTCGATTGTCACCCCAGCTACCTCACTGGGCATAGACCCCGCTGCCAGCGACTCCGCCATTTCCACTCAGGATATGCTTCGCATCTGGCCCCTGCTGCTGCGAGCAGCCAGCCACCCCAGGGTGACCCTGTACACCAACTCGCAGGTGGAAGCCATTAAAGGGAAGGAGGGTAAATTCACCGTAAAGGCAATCAGGCAACCCCGCTATGTGCTCGAGGAGCTGTGCACAAGCTGCGGACGCTGCGAGGAGGCGTGCTCGGTAAAGATTCCCTCAATGGTCGACCACCAGAAGGTTATCCACAGTGCCATTCACGCTCCCCTTCTGGGTGGCAGGGCAGTGCCCTCAGCATATTACATTGAGAAAAACGGCGTTGCCCCCTGCCGCGCTGCTTGCCCCCTCGGCATCAAAGTACAGGGGTACATCTCCCTGCTCTCCAAGGGTAAAGTGGACGAGGCGCTCAGTCTGATAAACGAGGCTGCGCCCCTGGCAGGCGTGCTCGGTCGCGTCTGCACCCATCCCTGCGAGAACGATTGCAAGCGCGCAGAGGTCGACAGCCCTGTATACATTCAGGCGCTGCACCGCTACGCTGCTGACAATGCCCCAGGCGGTATTAAGTACACCCGCAAAGCCCCCGCAGGCTCTCGAAAGGATAAAATAGCCGTAATCGGAAGTGGTCCAGCAGGGCTGACGGCTGCCTGGGAGCTGGCACGGCGTGGCTACTCCCCCACCATATTCGAATCCCACGCAGTAGTGGGCGGGATGCTGGCGACAGGAATTCCCCGATTCCGCCTACCCCGCGAGGTGCGCGAGCGAGAGGTGGAGGCAATCAAAGCGCTGGGCGTGGATATAAAGACAGGCATAACCGTAGGACGCGATGTCACGCTTACCGACCTCAGGGAGAGGGATTACAAGGCGTTTTTCGTAGCCATCGGCGCACATCAAAACAACAAGCTGGAAATCCCTGGCGAAGACCTCGAGAGCGTAGCGGACTGCATCTCGTTATTGTTCGCATTAAACCTGAAAGTGGGCGCCTCTGTAGGCTCCAATGTGGTGGTCATCGGCGGCGGCAACAGCGCCGTGGACTCAGCCAGGACAGCCAAGAGGCAGACCAAAGGGTCGGTGAGGATACTCTATCGCCGCACAGCAGAGGAGATGACTGCGGTGAAAGAGGATGTGGAGGAAGCCCTCAAAGAAGGCATAACGATAGAATACCTCACAGCGCCAGTGGAGATACTGGGCGATGGCGCCAAAGTAACCGGGATTCGCTGCCAGCGGATGAAGCCGGGCGAAGTAGAGCCTGACGGTCGCCGCAAACCGGAGCCCGTGCCGGGATCGGAGTTCGTGATAGAGGCTGACCATGTCGTGGCAGCCATAGGACAGAAGCCCAACACAGCCCTGCTCAATATAAAGGGCTTTGACGTTAATGAGGATGGCACTGTAAAAGTAAACCCGCTTACATTCGAGACCAAACTGCCAGGCGTTTTCGCCGGCGGCGATTGCATCACGGGTCCCAACAATGTCGTAGAGGCTATAGCAGCCGGGCTTCAGGCTGCAGAGTCCATAGACAGATATCTGAGAGGACAGGACTTGAAAAAAGGGCGCAGTCTGGAAAAGCCTCAAGCAGCCGAGGTTGATGTCAAAGAAAGGGAAGCCTCACCTCAAAAGAGAGCACGCATGCCCGCCATCCATCAATCCAAGAGAATGGGCAGCTTCGAGGAGACTACCCTGGGACTGCCCGATGATGTAGCAGCTAAGGAGGCAGGTCGCTGCCTTAACTGCGCCCTGTGCAGCGAGTGTCTGGAATGCGAGGAGGCATGCGAACTGGGGGCAGTCCTTCACAAAGACGATATCGAGAAACTAGACATAGATGCCGAGGTCATCATCAACTTTGTGTCTGGGAAAAACGGCTCCGGCAAGGCTGCCTCTCGCCCGCCTGCAAAACCAGGCATCTACACCGTAAAGACCAAAGATGATGGCAACTTAGGAAGAAAACTTGCCCAGGCTGCAGCAGCAGCCATGGAGTCTGCAGCAGAGCTCAAGCTGAAGAGAAAAGAGCCTCAGCCAAAATCGGTGCGACCAGGCTCCCTCGATGCTCACAAGGCTCAGCAGCATAAGGCAGAGACAAAGGAAGCACACAGAGGACATATAGGTCTGGTCTTGTGCGACTGCGGGGGCAGCACCAGTTCAATTATAGATTTCGAATCTATAATAAATAAAGCACAATTACTTCCTTATGTGCACAGCATCCAGCAGGTATCGCAGGCTTGCAGCGAAGAAGGCGCAAAGCAGATTGCAGCCAAATCAGAGGAGGCTAAACTCAGTCATGTGGTGATTGCAGCCTGCCGCTGCTGCAATCAGGAGCAGATTTGCTTTAGCTGCACCGACAGGCGGGTAAGGTGTCAGAACCATGTCACCGACAGCCTCATATCAGCCATAGGCACACCGGTAGAGTTCGTAAACATCCGTGAGCAGTGCGCCTGGGTACATAGAGATCACCCCGCAGACGCCACACAGAAGGCAATGCAGATAATCCTGGCGGGAATCGAAAGAGCCAGGGCAACTCTGCCCACACACAAAGAGGAGCGACCCGTGGAGGGCAGCGTGCTGGTAATGGGCACAGGGCTAAGCGGCTTGGCAGCGGCAAACGCTCTGGCATCTCAGGGCTACGGCGTAGCTCTCATCTCGGGGGCGGAGCCGAAGGGACGCAAGAAGAGCACAAAATACCTCGATATGAAAACGAGCCTACAGAAAGGGCTTGAGGAGCAGGGCATACATATCATGTCCTTGCCCCAGAGCCTTGAGCTGGGCGGCTCCCCAGGGAATTATGAGGCGGTGCTGAAATACCGTTCTCAGACCAGCCACATCAAAGCAGGAGCACTGGTCATAGACATGGATGTACTGGACGAAGAGATATTCACAACTGCCGGCATCTCCAAGGAGAGCCTGCTGGGACGCATCCTCTTTCGAAGAAGCTCCTGTGGCACAGGCATAGATACCACAGCAATTCGAGAGTTCACCCTGAAGGAGACTACAGGAATTTTCGTGATACCTTCGGATGGCAAAGAACCACCTGAAGAACAGGTGGTAAAAGGGACAGCGGCAGCAGCGAGAGCCTCAGCCTATCTGGCGCAGGGCGTCCTGAGCCCGCGAGCTTCAGCGGTCATCATGGATAGCAAGCTATGTCGAGGCTGCGGCGACTGTGCCGCTATATGTCCCTATATCGAGATGAGAATCGAGAAAAATGGCATAGCCTGCGCCTACGTTGACCAGGCTCTGTGTCTGGGCTGCGGGGCTTGTATTCCCCGCTGCCCCACCGGGGCTATCGTTCAAGCCATTCAGAGCGACAAACAGATAACATTAACTCTGGAAGCCCTGCTCGGCGTAGCACGCAGCGCAAGTGGTGTGGGATGAATAAACCTTCAGCAAACATAGTGGTATTTGCCTGCAATTGGGATGGGCTGAGTTGCATCGAGACAGCAGCTCAAAAAGGGCTGCGCTACCCCGCATCGGTAAAGGTGGTCAGGGTGAACTGCCTTTCCAGAGTGCACTCGGGTATCATGCTCAAGGCTTTCGAACTGGGAGCAGATGGCGTGATGCTCCTGGGATGCGAGACAGGAAACTGCCACTTCGAAATCGACCCCGCTCTTACAGAGCGTGAGTACGAAAAGACGCGGAGCATACTGGGATTACTGGGGCTGAGAGAGGACAAGCTGGTCCTGACCCGCCTGCCCCGCGGCGATGGCTCCAAATTTGTCAAGAAGGTAACAGACTTCGCAACGAAGATAGGACAAACCCAGCCTGCCCTATGAAGGGAAAGAGCTTAAGGTGCATAATATCGAGAGAGAGATAAAGGATACCAACATACGCCTCTGCCTCGACTGCGGCAAGTGCACGGTGGTATGCCCGATTGCCCAGCACGATGAGTCGTTCAATCCTCGCCTCATTGCTAAGAGGAGGCTGACTCCAAAAGGTCATAGCTCACGCGATGACACAATCTGGTCATGCCTCAGTTGCTACATGTGCATGGAGCGCTGCAATTACCATGTGAAGTTCCCCAAGTTCATCCATGCCTTGAGGGCAGAGGCGCTCTCAGAAGGGGCTCAAGTTCATTGCAGCCACGGCGAGTCGTTCCAGACGCTGATGCACCTGATGTCCCGCGGAGACCTCCAGCAAAATAGACTGGGCTGGCTGCCCAGGGATATCAAGGTGGATACACAAAGCGACACGCTGTTCTTCGTAGGCTGCGCGCCTTATTTCGACATCATGTTCAAAGACCTGGGAGTGAAAACCCTGGATGGCATAAAAGGGGCGCTCAAGCTGCTGAACCGCGCTCAAGTGCCATTCAACATCATTGCCAACGAACGCTGCTGCGGACGAGACCTGCTCCTTCAGGGAGATACAAAAGGCTTCACAGCGCTGGCAAAGGCTAATATCGAGGAATTCGCCCGCCACGGCGTGAAAAGGATAATAACCAACTGCCCCGAATGCTACTACACGCTCAAGGTGGATTACCACAACACGGCAGGAGCCAGGGGCATCGAGGTTACACACCTGACACAGGTTATAGCCCCGCTTTTGCAAGAGA
Organism: uncultured Dehalococcoidia bacterium; assembly: GCA_964354695.1. Lineage (GTDB taxonomy): Bacteria > Chloroflexota > Dehalococcoidia > SZUA-161 > SZUA-161 > CAYHAX01. The sequence continues at coordinate 14,917 of CAYHAX010000217.1, read as the reverse complement.
AAAAGCTATCCCTGGGCAAGCTCGAAAAGAAGGTCACCTATCAGGACCCCTGCACACTGGGCAGATGCTCCCGGGTATTCGACGAGCCCCGGCAAATCCTGAGTGCTGTAGCAGGTCTTGAGCTTGCCGAGATGGAGCAAAACCGGGAAAAGGCGCTCTGCTGCGGGGCAACCTCATGGCTGCAGTGCGGCGCGGTAAATCGACAGATACAGAAGCAGCGCCTGGCTCAGGCAGAGGCTTCTCAGGCAGAGATACTGGTAACCGCCTGTCCCAAGTGCCAGATACATCTCAAATGTGCCCAGAAAAGCGGGGATGCTAACGACCAGGGTATAGAAATTCAAGACCTGGCGAGCCTGGTAGCTCGGTCTCTGGAGTAGGAGGTGAGCAGGTTGGCTGAAGAGGAAATTAGAATAGGAGTATTTGTCTGCGACTGCGGACTCAACATAGCAGGTTCAGTTGACACCGAGGAGGTACGGCGTTACGCGGAGAAGCTCCCCAACGTCGTGGTCTCGGTGAGAAACAGGTACACCTGTGCCGACCCCGGACAGCAGGAGATAAAAAAACACGTCAAGGAACACCGCCTGAACCGCGTCGTGGTAGCTTCATGCACGCCGCGATTACATGAGGTCACCTTCCGCAACTGCATCGAACAGGCTGGTCTCAACCCCTACCTTCTGGAGATGGCGAGCATCAGGGAGCACGCCAGTTGGGTGCATTTATATGACCGTGAGGCAGCCACTAAGAAGGCGAAGGACATAGTCAAGATAGCGGTAGCACGCGCCAGCCTGCTCCAGCCACAGCAGGAGATGGAGATACCCATCACAGATGACGCACTGGTCATCGGCGGCGGTGTGGCGGGAATACAGGCAGCTTTAGACCTCGCCGATGCCAGACACCATGTGTATCTGGTGGAGGAGCAGCCCTCCATCGGCGGCATTATGGCGCAACTGGACAAGACCTTTCCCACCATGGACTGCTCTATATGCGTGCTCGGCCCCAAGATGATGGACGTGGGACGCCATCCCAACATCACACTGCTGACTTACAGCAGCGTGGAAGCAGTATCTGGCTACGTGGGCAACTTCAGGGTGAAGGTGCGCAAAAAGGCACGCCATGTTGACGAAACCGTGTGTACTGCCTGCGGAAAGTGCGCCGAGGTTTGCCCTGTAGTGGTGCCTGACGAGTTCCAGCACGGATTCTCCTCGCGCAAGGCAGCACACATACCCTTCCCACAAGCGGTGCCCTCTGCCTATCTAATAGATATGAGACATTGCCTGGGGAACAACCCTGTTGCCTGCGCTAAATGTATAGATGCCTGCGACAAGCATTGCATAGACCTGCACATGGAAGACAAAATTATCGAGCTTGAGGTGGGCACCATAATCGTTGCCACAGGCATGGGGGTGTACGACCCCACCCCGCTTGACGAATACGGCTACACCAGATACGAGAATGTCATCACCAGCATGGAGTTCGAAAGGCTGATATGCGGTGGCGGTCCCACCGATGGTCATTTGATACGCCCCTCAGACCACCAGACCCCTAAGCGCATCGGCTTCATACAGTGCGTAGGCTCGCGGACAGCCAACCGCGGCAACCCTTACTGCTCCAACGTGTGCTGCATGAACTCCATAAAAGACAGCCTGCTCATTAAAGAGCACTACCCCGATGCTGAGATATACGTCTTCTACATGGACATACGTGCCTTCGGCAAAGGCTTCGAGGATTTGTTCCGCCGTTCCAAAGAGATGGGTGTTCACTATATACGCGGCTTGCCCGGAGAGGTAACCGAAGACCCGAAGACCAGGAATCTCCACGTCAGGGTGGAGAACACCACCGCAGCCCGCATAGAGGACTACGAGCTGGATATGGTGGTTCTATCGGTGGGGCTGGAGCCACGGGGACACCTGAAGCAGCTCACCACAATATTGAATCTCTCGCAAACCGCCGATGGCTTCGTGATGGAAGCGCATCCCAAACTGAGACCTGTGGATGCACCCACGCCCGGCATCTTCTTCGCTGGCTGCGTGGAGGCGCCCAAAGACATCAAGGACAGCGTGACCCAGGCGGGGGCGGCAGCAGCCAGAAGCTCCATCATACTCAACGCAGGCAAGCTGAGGAGCGAGGCGCTCAAGGCTATAGTAGACCTGAACAAGTGCAACTCATGTGGTCTCTGCGCCAAGGTCTGCCCCTACAGTGCGATAAAGGTAGATGTGAAAGCCAAGTCCGGCGCACATATAACCGCTGCAGCCTGCGCCGGCTGCGGTACCTGCGCCGCGGAGTGCCGCTTCGATGCCATAACCATGCAGCATTTCAGCGATGCCCAGATTCTGGCACAAATAGACGCTGCCCTCGAAAGCGAGCCTGAGAATAAGATAGTCAGCTTCCTATGCAACTGGTGCAGCTATGCTGGAGGCGACCTGGCTGGCGTATCCAGATTGCAGTACCCGCCCAATAACCGCTTCATCCGCACCATGTGCAGCGGGCGCGTCAGCGAGAAGTTCATCCTGCACGCCTTCGAGAAAGGCGCACCCATAGTATTGGTCTCAGGATGCCATATAAACGATTGCCATTACATAAACGCTAATCATTGGACCAAGCGCCGCGTCGAAAGGCTGTGGGAACGCATGAAGAAGCTGGGGATAAGACCGGAGCGACTGCAACTGGAATGGATCAGCGCCGCCGAAGGCCCCAGGTTCGCCCAAATCATGCGCCAGTTGGAGGAGATGCGGCAGAAAGTCACGCCAGCGGAGATAGAGCGCACCAGGAAGGTGCTCAAAGAGCAAAGGCTGGCGAAGAAAAAGGCAGGAGAGCAGGAAAGGGTCGCAGAGCCATACGTATAAATTCTAAACTCTAAAATCCTCTGCCTCGACGGGAGAGGATAAGTGAAGGTGAAAACCGTAGGGGCGTTCAATTGAACGCCCCTACTAATTTAAAACAGAGGCTGATTTACATACCCACAACGCACCCGGGCACTTTTACCAGCAACACTGGTATACATGACGAACGCAGCACCTTCTCTGCCACGCTGCCATAGGCCCACCTGCTGACCCCGGAACGACCGTGGCTAGCCATAATAATCAGGTCAACCTTGCTCTTATTAGCGAAATTAACAATCTCCTCGGCTGGTTTGCCCAGAGAGGACTCCGCCTTCACCTTGAAGCCCTTGTCCTTTAGACTCTGCTCAACATCCTCGATGTAGAGGCTGCACGCCTGCTGTGCATTAGTTGTCATACGCTCTACATGTTTATCCCAGGTCTTGTTCTTGGTTTCAGGGTAGTCAGCAACAATGCTCGGGGAATCACAAACCCTGAGCATTATAATCTCCTTCACCATGCCGCTTTCTGCGAGCCTCTCGACATGGGGCAGCACACATTCAGCGAGTTTCGAGCCATCTAGTGGAACAAGTACCTTCTTATACAATTCTCATCACCTCTGCAGAGATTCTATCACAATTAGCCAGCCCCGTGTATAGGACTCCCCTGTTCTCATACAGTCTTTTTCCCTAACCCTTTCTGTCACCCCTCATGCCAATGGTCACTTCCTTAAGTGGAATAGCCTTTCCGCTCAGACGTATCGCCTGCCTTGCCATTTGCACCAGCCCCGAGCAGCAGGGCACTTCCATGTGCACCACTGTCAGGCTCTTCACATCCGAACGGCGCAGTATCTCGGTCAGCTTCGCCAGATGTGCCTGAAAGTCATCCAGCTTGGGACAGGCTACCAGCAGAGCGTGCCCCTTCAAGAAGTCTTGATGGAATCCAGCGTAAGCGAAGGGAACGCAGTCCGCAGCCAGCATCAGGTCAGCCCCCTGCAAGAAAGGCGCCCCCGGCGGCACAAGTGTGAGCTGCACGGGCCAATGGCTCAGCATCGAATGGTGGTGACAGCAGACCGCCTCTTCATGAACAGCCTCCGCTGTCTCATGCCCGGCGAACTGAGTTACCGTGGCTGAAGAGCAGCCGCAGGGGAGATTTCCCTCAGTTTTGTCAAGCTGAGCGACTCTTGTCGACGGGCAACCGCAGGGTGCTTTCTCTTCAGCATGTTCTTTTTCGTGCAGGTGATGCTTCACCGCTTCCTCGTCGAACCCCACTGCTTCCCTTTCCTCAATAGTGATAGCCCCCTGAGGGCACTCTCCCAGACAAGCGCCTAGCCCGTCGCAATACTTCTCGCTCACCAGCCTCGCCTTGCCATCTATAATTTGCAATGCCCCCTCGGCGCAGGAAGGCACACACTCACCGCAGCCATCGCACTTCTCCTCGTCGATTCTCACTATCTTCCTTGATATATTTGTCGCCATTTCACACCTCCTTAACGCAGGTTTGTAACCAACTTACCCCTCAACTGCTCTCACCTTCCACTCTCAGCTGTGGCAGGCTTGGGGGACATGCTAGCCTTTTTCTTCCTATCCTGCTCCCGAACCAGCCTTCGGGTGTACTCCATGCCCTCCACAGGGCAAACCTCTTTGCACCTGTTGCACATGTAGCATTCCTGCTTAAAATCAGTCCAGCCGACCTCAGCGGTGGGGCAGGCTTCCCCGCACTTCTTGCAGTTAATGCAATTCTCGTTCCTTCTCAGCTTGAACCGACCCTTGATAACGGCAAGCGACAGCAGTGCCCCATAAGGGCAAGCAAGACGGCAGAACGGTCTATAAACCAAAGCTGATATGACCACTATTATCAAGAAGACCCAGAAGAACACCACGCCGGTATCCACATTGAAGAACTCTTTAACACCCAGATACCTGAGCAGCCCTATCGAGAACCCTGCCGCAAGTATCACGAAAGCGATGAGAAAACCGATGCGGAAGGCTGTGGTGATTGTCTTATTCGTCACCTTGAGTTTCTTCCCCGGCAAGAGATAGAGCAATTCCTGTGCCGCTCCTATAGGGCAGACATAGCCACAGAAAATCCTGCCGAAGGCGAATGACAGGACAACGAACATGGACAAAAATATCGCCGGAATAGCTACAGGCATACCCAATTGCTTGATTTTGCCCATTAGGAGAAGCTGGAACTGGTAGGGCAACATCGGCGCGAAGATGAAGAACCCCAGAGCTACGGAAATTGCCAGGAACAGGTATCCTATCCTCCTGTTGAACTTGCCCCTGCGGAGCATGACCACCAAAATAATCGTAGCGACGACAGCATAAACCATCGCTGCGACCTTTGTTGCCTCAATAGCCATCTCACGCCTCCTTTAGACAAGGGGCTTTAAGCCCCTTGTCAGACTAGTCCCCTTAAGTTAAGGGAAGCAGCCCAACTGGCAACTGGCTATCTTTATCTTCAGCCTGTTCGCAGCATCTCCCACCTCTTTGGGGGCGACCTTGAACTTCTTGGCTATCCGGAATGCTGCGGCACAGGGCAGCTTACCGCTAACCAGAGATGCCCGCATCTCCTCCTCCAGGGCTTTCTCGATTTCTTCCTTAGACCCACGCGTTGCGTCTGCCATAGGTAAACCTCCTTATTAAAGTCCCTCTCCGCAGCCTTTCAACTGCTTCCATCTCTCCTCGCCCAGACACTGTTTTGCTGAAGCGCACCAGTCTATGCAGGAGGGCAGTTTCTCCTTGTAAATCCAGTTTCCGCACTCATGACATTTCACCCTGGTCTCATTGGAGAAAATCTCCTCTTCAGCGCCACAGTTGGGGCACTTGTAAAGCTCCACCCTGAGCCATCTGAAGTCTTGCCCTGGACATCTCAGCGCCATCTTGCACCTCCCTTGCCCCTTTGCCCTCATGATAAAGCCAGTTTGTAAAACATACTATGATTTAAATCATATAGACAGGAGTTTTTTGAGGAAACACAGGGACAAGTTAGAAGAGCTTCTAATGGGTGCTAGAGTTTTGGCGGTCCTTCGCTCAATAGCCTGAGCTTTACATTACACCGATAGTTTATCCCTTCGCTCAATAGCCTGAGCTTTGTTTCATCGAGGATAACCGTCTTGCCCCGAACGGAGCGGATGATGCCGCCGTCCTTGAGACGGCTCATAAACCGTATCGCCGTCTCTGTAGTGGTGCCAGCCATATCGGCAATCTCCTGGCGGGTGAAAGGAAGATTGGGACCCAGCTTCGAGGAAAGCATGAGCAGCGTCCTGGCGAGCCGCTGCTCCACCCTCTCCCCTGCAAAGTCCCTGAGTCGGCTCTGAGCCTCCCTGAGCCGTCCCCCTAGGACATTGATAATCCTCAGAGCTACCTCGGGGTGGCTGGCGAGGAATGACAAGAAATCCTCCCTTTTGATTCCCAGGACTCTGGTCTGACCCGCCGCCTGTGCCGAGGCAGGATAGGGCTTGTTCTCGAAAACTGCCACCTCGCCGAACATCTCACCGGGTCCGAAGAAGGCGATGATGAACTCCTTACCGCTTGAAGAATGCTTCAGAGCCTTCACCTGTCCCTCAGCTACAATGTAGAACCAGTCTGGGGCATCCCCCTCCCAGAAAATGAACTCTCCAGCCGGGAAGCTCCGCTCGAAAGCGAGAGCAGCCAACTCCGTGAGTTCACTATCACTCAATTTGGAGAAAACAAACGATTGCTTTACAACTCTGGCCTTATCTGTATCTTGCATCTTCTTATTTGTTTAGAATCTCGCGCTTAGGATTTGGAGCTTGCTTCCAGGACATGCGTCTCATCACCTAAAGGCAGCGTAAAGCAGAAGATTGAGCCACGTCCTGGTTCCGACTCGACCCAGATACGTCCTCCGTGAGCCTCAACCAGCCGGCGGCATACCAGAAGCCCCAACCCAGCCCCCTTAACCCCACTGAGCCTCTGGTCTTCCAGCCTTTGGAAAGGACCAAAGAGTTTTGCTTGATCGAAAATAGATATGCCAATCCCTTGGTCCTTAACCCCGATAACTAGATGGTCTGGCTCCTCTCTGGCGAAGACCTGTATATCGCCCCTGTCGGGTGAGTATTTAATTGCGTTCTCTAATAGATTATGTAAAATGCGCTCTAACCTCAACGCATCGGCATATACTAAAGGAAGTCCCCTGGGCAGGTCTACGGCAATCCGATGTGTTGAATATTGTTGTCTTATCTTATCCACCGTGTTTCTGAACACGCTCCTCAAGCTAACAGGTTCCCTGCTGAGAACCAGTCGGTCAGCCTGCGCTCTGGATAGCTCAAGCAGGTTGCCTAACAGGTGAGAAAGACTCTCTGTTTCCCAAGCCGCATCCTGAAGCAGTTGCCGTATTTCCTCCCTGGATAAACGCGGCCACTCAGTTAGAGCTGTATTTACAGACCCCATGATTACAGTCAAGGGGCTGCGAAGCTCATGAGATACCAGACCGATGAATTCGTCTTTCAGCTGCTCCAGCTTCTTGCGTTCGGCGATATCTCGAATGTAGACCAGAGCCTGACTTAACCCGCCATTTGAGTCATAGTTCGCCACGATCTTAGCCCACACTGGTATTGACCGCCCCCCAGACCCACGGAGCTCAAATTCAGTCTCAATGAGTCCATTTCTAGTTAGCTGGTCATAGTAGAACGAAATTTTATTGGGCAATTCCTTGGCAAGCAATTCCCGGAAACCTTTACCCTTTAACTCCTCTCTAGAATAGCCAAGCAGATTACTTGCCCCTTGGTTGCAGTCAGCAACACGTAATTTGGTGTCCACCGATAAAATCACATCAGGGGAGGACTCAACCAACGTACGATAGTTAGCCTCAGATTGTCGCTGTGCCTCCTCTACCCGTTTCAGGTCCGAGATGTCCTGCACACCGGCAAGTGCTCCTATATAATTCCCGCCGGCATCCATAATCGGCGATGTTGCCAAGCTTGCATAGAGTCGAGAGCCGTCCTTCTTGAGGAACTCAAAATCATGGCGCTCTTTGATGCCCTCCCTCCGGCGCTCCAGGTTTTGTTTAGCAAACTCTACACCACGCTCGTCCATAAACAAGAATAGTTGTTTCCCTATCATTTCAGCTACAGTGTACCCCAGCATCTCCGCTATGCGGTCATTGACAAAGGTGGTAAGTCCATCCTTGTCGATAACCCAGATACCCTCGTCCAGATTTTCGACTAGTTGACGGTATTTCTTTTCGCTATCCCGCAGTGTCTCCTCTACCCGCTTGTGCTCAGTTATATCACGAGCTACTGCAACAACCTCAACTGGGTATTTGCCAGGAATCTGTGTGATAGAGTATTCTACATCTACCATTCTCCCGTCTTTCCTTTTTACCTCAGTTACACCACGGAAAAGCCCCTGCTCTTTTATCACCCTAGAAACCATCACTGTGAACTCTGATGGGCTGATGCCAGTGGGGTAGAAGAATCTGGCATCCTTGCCTATCAATTCATCCTTAGGATAGCCATAAATTTCCTCCGCTTTATCGTTACACCAAACAATTACCCCTTCCTTAATCTCAAATAACGCATCGGCAAGATTTTTAATTAGTGCTGAGTAATGTTGCTCCGATGTCCGTAGCGCTTTCTCGCTTGCCATTAGTGCTTCCTTGGCCTGTTTATAAATAGAGCTCTCGATAAACTCCCACTTCCCTTGCTTCTTAAGAAGGGCGAAATCATGGTTATTCACTACATCTACAACGTCAGAAGCACTACATTTTTCCAGCCAATAGGTGCACAGCGCAATCATCTTATATTTACCGATGACTTTGTTTATTTCGGCTTCATATTCAGTAAAATCCTTCCAACCATTTTTTTCCAACCAGGCGGTATTCCCTGTTACCCGCATGCCAGCATAACCCTTGGCCAAGGCCTGGTTCAGCTTATCAACCCAGCCATCGAGTACCCTCTGCAGGTCGAAAACGCCATTTTTGAGATACCATGTGTCATAAGTCAGAACCTCTATTTGGCCCTTAGCTAAGTATTGCGCAAAATCTGGCATCGCCTTGGCAATCTCCTGACGGGCTTCCTCTTCAGCTAGAGGCTCTGCCGTAACCCACATGCAGAACTCATTGTTTTTCAGGCCTGACTTGAAATAGGGGACTAAAATGTCAAGCAAGTCCTGTCTGGTTTGGTAGAACTGACAGAAGTGAGTAGCCCAGGGGACATCCCCTATGACATCAATCCCTGTTTTTCGGAGTTCTTGCACACTATCACCCCCCTCGCGACTCTTGAGCATTGCCGCTTCAGACTCCTGATTGAGGACAACCTTATGGGCGAGCGTTATTATAGATTTGGCCAAGAGTCTCGTCAAGATTATCAACAAATGAGGCTCCCGCGAAACGATGTAGCGTCCAAAGGCTTCCAAAGCCAAGTCGTCAACCAGCGACATGCACCCCCCAAGCTGAGCTGGACGGATTTCCGGCGTTTCGCGGCAGGCTCACAAATTCAAGGAAAATGTACACGTTCGAGAGCGGGCTTTGACATCAGCTCAATATATGGTTATTATTTAAACTCGAAGTGGCCTCTGGAGGCGCCAACTTGAAAAGGTTCTGCATACTGGTGGTTGACGATGAGAAACGCATCGTCAATTTCCTTGCAACCAAGCTGAGAGCCTCCGGCTACGATGTATTGGCAGCGACCAACGGCTTCGAGGCTCTGGAGCAGATTCAAGCCCAGGAGCCTGACCTGATACTGCTCGATATACTCATGCCCAAAATGGATGGCTTGGAGACACTTAAAAGGCTGCGCAGCTTTTGCACAACCCCCGTTATCATTCTCAGCGCTAGAGGTACAGATATAGACAGAATCAAAGGTCTGGGACTCGGGGCAGACGATTATTTGCCCAAGCCTTTCAACCCCGACGAGCTGGTAGCTCGAATAGAGGCAGTGAGACGCCGGGTTAGACCCAGCGAGAAATTCGCAGTCTCGGAGCCGATCTCCATAGGTTCCCTAACCATTGACTTCAAAGGACGCAAGGTCTTCCTCGAGAGCGAGGAGAAATATCTGACCCGCATCGAGTGGCTGCTATTGAGTGAGCTTGCCCTCAACATAGGTCGCCTCATGTCCTATGAAGAGCTCCTCACCAAGGTATGGGGGACAGAGTACCGCGACGATGTCCAGCTCCTGAGAACGTGGGTGAGCCGGCTGAGGTCTAAGCTGAAAGGAAATCCCGATGGACCCGAACTTATCTCCACAGTGCCCAAAGCGGGCTATATCATGAACACCCCACAGCTTCGATGACGCAGCCCGATTCCTTACCCTCAACTCCCACACAGGGAACCGCCCCAGAAATGTGATATATATTTAACCTTTTTTGCCCCCATTTTATAACTTCTTCATCACTCACTACTATCATATTCTGTGTCAGAACATAAGCATCTGACAAGCAAGCCCGGTATATACACCATCAGGAGACAAGAACCATGCTTGAAGGAAAGCGAATCGCGATTCTGGCTGAAGAGGGCTTCGAGGACTCAGAACTCATCGAACCTCTGAGAGCAATGACGAACGTCAGCGCCAGAGTGATTGTGGTAGGCACCGGCTCCCACGAAAGCTACCGCGGTAAGAGAAACAAAGCACGTATAAAAGTCGATATTACCGCCGATAAGGTCAACGGCAACGACTTCGATGCCATCATAATACCTGGCGGCTATGCTCCTGACAGAATGCGTCTCAGTCAATCCATGGTGGATATGGTGAAGCGAGCATTCGATTCAGGCAAGGTGGTAGCAGCTATATGCCACGGTCCTCAAATGCTGATATCAGCCGACATAGTTAGAGGACGCCGCGTTACCTCCTGGCCCTCAATAGCGATAGACCTCATAAACGCTGGTGCAAAATGGGTTGACGAGCCTGTAGTTCGGGATGGGAATCTCATCACTGCGCGCAAGCCCGCAGACCTGCCAAGATTCAATAAAGCCATAATCGACGCCTTGAAGAATTAACATAGGTCGCTCACAGGGGTGGAGATGGTGGTGATGCCCTGAAGGGGGCGTTTCACCGACGCCCTCTCCAGGGATATGAGCTTAGAGAATCCTGAGAGCTACCATCCAGCCAGGGGAGGTGGTTGTATGAAAGGTGAGGAGTGATTCTGTGTCCACAGCGAAGCATTGGTCGAAACACATCTGATTATAGCCATCTGGGTGCTGGGCATCCCCTTCAACACCTGATGGCTTTCGAATACAAGCAGCAAAAAGGAGAGAGGAGAGAACAAGAATGCTGAAAGACTTCAAAGAGTTCATCATGCGGGGCAACGTGGTGGACATGGCTGTCGGCATAATCATCGGTGCAGCCTTCGGTACTATAGTCAATTCACTAGTGAAAGATATAATTATGCCACCCATAAGCCTGGCTCTGGGCAAGGTTGATTTTGGCAACCTTTTCGCTCTTTTAAAAGCAGGTCCTAAAGCTGCACCACCATATTACAGTCTTGCTGAAGCCCAAGCGGCGGGTGCCGTAACAGAAAATTACGGCGCCTTCATCAACAACATCATAACCTTCTTGATAGTTGCCTTTGCTGTCTTCCTCCTCATCCGTGCGATCAACAACATGCGTCGCCGGGCGGAAGCACCGAAGGTGGCAGCGGCACCGACAACCAAGGATTGCCCATTCTGCTTCTCCAAAATCGCCATCAAGGCTTCTCGTTGTCCCAATTGCACCTCAGAGCTGAAAACTGCGTAGAAGCTAATAGCCTTGTAATGAAGGTAGGCAAGGGGCATAAGCCCCTTGCCTAACCCGGTATGACCTTAATGTGATACTTTTTTAACCTTTTTCGAGCCTATTTTATGACTTCTTGATTACCTTCTTGCTAACATGGTCATAGACTCGCTTGCTATAAAGAAGGAGGATATCATGCTTGTTATTGCCAGCAACATAACCACCCGCAACAGGAAGGTCGCCGAGGCGCTGAAACCGCGCCCCGCGGAGTTTATCAGCCATAAGGCAGAGGAGCGCATAAAAAAGGAACGCACTGACTTCCTCCAGGAGCTGGCAAAGGAGTGTGTCGAAGCAGGTGCAGATGTGCTTGAAATAAATCTACAGCAGCGATACGACGAGCCGGATATTATGAAGTTCGCCGTTGAGACAATTCAGAACTCAGTGGATTGCCAGCTCTGCTTAAGCTCCAGAAACGCCGAGACACTGAAGGCAGGCTTGAGAGCCTGCAGGCGTCCGCCGATTGTGAACTACGTCTCCCTCTCCACAGAACGCCTCGAGGAGACCCTGCCTATAACAGCGCGATATGGTGCAGAGGTGATACTCCTCATCGCCGACCCCGTATCTTCAGCCAGCCTAGAGGACATCCTGAAATCCGCCTCAGTGCTGGTGGGAACCGCAAACGAGTCAGGCATCCCCAACAAACAGATAATAGTAGACCCGGGCGTGCTCCATGTCACCAGCGACATAGGGCAACGCTACACAAAGACCTTGCTGGAGCTTCTCCCTGCCCTGTGGGAAGCCTTCGACCCTCCGGTGAGGACCACCTGCTGGATAAACAACGTCTCCGCCGGCGCTCCGCGCCGCCTGCGCACTGCGATAAACAACACCTTCCTCGCCATGCTTGCGGGGGTGGGGCTCTCCTCCGTTTTCGTGGACGCCCTTAACAAAGAGACCATGAGGACAATCCGGCTGATACGGACTCTGAAGGACGAGTCTATCTACTCCGACCGCGATGCAGAGCTTTGTTAATTAAAAAACACACGACAGCTTGACAGGAGACCCTGCTGCTGTATACTTTGCGCTATCTTCGGGATGATTGTTAAGGAGAGTTAGATTGCTAAAAGCCGGCATCCCTCTGGGCAGCTACTTCGGTATCTCGGTAAGGCTGCACTACTCCTGGTTTATCATCTTCGTGCTGGTAACTTGGGCTCTGGCGACAGGCTATTTCCCCTACAGCTATCCTGAATGGAGCACAGCAACCTACTGGGGCATTGGACTTGCTACCAGCCTGCTTTTCTTTCTCTCCGTCCTGATACACGAGCTTTCCCATAGCTTGGTGGCACAGTCAGCAGGCATCCCTGTTAAGTCCATTACCCTGTTCATCTTCGGCGGGCTATCTCAGATAAGCAGGGAGCCAGGACGCCCCAATATAGAGTTTCGCATGGCGCTGGCAGGTCCTCTGAGCAGCCTGCTGCTGGGAGGCATATTCTGGGGCATACACATAGCCACAAAGGGAACTAGTGAGCCTGCGGCAGCCCTGACCCTCTGGCTTGCCTGGATAAACGCAGTCCTGGCTGGCTTCAACCTCATCCCCGGATTCCCTCTAGATGGCGGGCGCGTGCTTAGGGCTATCCTCTGGTGGCGCACAAACAACCTGAAGAAAGCCACGAGAATAGCCTCAACATCCGGCAGAGTCGTAGGCTACCTCTTCATCTTCGGCGGTATCTTCTGGATTTTCCGCGGCGAGTGGATTAACGGTCTGTGGATAGCCCTCATCGGCTGGTTTCTGGAGAATGCGGCGGTGGGAAGCTATCAGCAGGTGGCTTTCCAGGACATGCTTCGCGGTCATAACGTCAGCGAGGTCATGACGCGCGATTGCCCCGCTGTTTCTCCCAAACTGAGTATAGAGCAGCTAATACACGACTACGTGCTGAACTCAGGGCGCCGCTGCTTCCCTGTTTCGGAAGACGGTCGCCTGCTGGGACTGGTAACGCTGAATGACATCAAAGATATACCTCGCGAGCTTCGACTGACCAGAACCGTGGCTGAGGCTATGACGCCATTGGATAAACTAAAGTCGGTACGTCCCAGCGACGACCTCGCCGACGTGCTGCAACTGCTGACCTCCGAAGACATCAATCAACTGCCAGTGGTGGAGAACGGCAATATCGTGGGCATGATAGCCCGCGACAACCTCCTCTCATTCATAAGAGCACGCACCGAGCTGGGTATAAAGGTATAGAGAGTTGACTGAGACAATAGAACGAATCTAACTTTAGGAGAACTATAGTGAGCAACATTAAGCTGGTTGAAGGCGTGCACTGGGTAGGAGCCATAGACTGGGACAGGCGATTGTTCGACTCTCTCATCCCGCTCCCCGATGGCACGAGCTATAACTCCTATCTGGTCAAGGGCAGCGAGAAAACAGCCCTTATCGACACCGTAGACCCCACCATGACAGATGTGTTGATGAGGCACTTGAACGAGCTTGGGATTAAGCAGATAGACTATGTTATCGCCAACCACGCCGAGCAGGACCATTCCGGAACTATACCCCTGATTCTGGGAAGGCATCCCGAAGCGAAATTGGTCTGCACGCCCAGATGCAAGGATATGCTCATAGACCTGCTCATGGTTCCGGCGGAGAAATTCATAACGGTCAATGACAAAGACACCATCTCCCTGGGAAACAGAGCCCTGGAGTTCATCCATGCGCCCTGGGTGCACTGGCCAGAGACCATGCTGACCTACCTTCAGGAAGACAAAATACTCTTCCCCTGCGATTTCTTCGGCTCGCATCTGGCGCTCACGGACCTTTACGTGCGGGACGCCGGGCAGGAATACGAAGCCGCCAAAAGATACTGGGCGGAAATCATGATGCCCTTCCGACTAATCATTCAGAAAAATCTGGAAAAGATAAAGGACTACAAAATCGACATCATTGCGCCGAGTCACGGGCCGTTGCACGATAAACCGGAGTTCATCATCAACGCCTACCGGAGCTGGGCTTACGACGAGCCGGGCAACATCGTCGTGATTCCCTATATCTCCATGCACGGCATCACCCGTAAAATGGTCGCCTACCTGGTCGAGGCGCTGACCCGCCGCGGCGTGACGGTAAAGCAGTTCGACCTGGCAGACAGCGACATCGGCAAAGTAGCCGCCGCCCTGGTGGATGCCGCTACCATAGTTATCGCTCCGCCGACTGTCCTGACTGGTCCCCATCCCGGCGCGGCTTACGCCGCCTTGCTGGCCAACGCCCTTAGACCCAAAGCGAAATTCGCCTCGGTCATCGGCTCTTCCGGGTGGGGCGGTAAAGCCGTGGAGCAAATCGCCGGGATGATTCCCAACCTTAAAGTTGAAATACTCCCGCCGGTCTACTGCCAGGGCGCGCCCAAAGAAGTCGATTACCAGGCGCTCGACACGCTGG
>CAYHAX010000216.1:0-7716 GCA_964354695.1 uncultured Dehalococcoidia bacterium | reverse complement strand
ACGAAGCGGTCAGCCAGCTTACCGCGCTGGGCATCGGGCAAACCACCTGCATCGGCTTGGGCGGAGACCCCATCATAGGTACGGTCTTCATCGATGCCCTGGAGCTGTTCCAGAAAGACCCCGAGACCGAGGCAGTGGTGCTCATCGGCGAGATAGGCGGCAATCAGGAACAGCGAGCAGCGGAGTTCATAAAAAGTAAAATGACAAAGCCGATGGTCGCCTTCGTGGCAGGTGCCTCCGCCCCCCCGGGCAGGCGCATGGGGCACGCCGGCGCTATCATCACGGGAAGCTCAGGCAGGGCGCAGGACAAGATGGACGCCCTGGCAGCCGCAGGGGTAACCGTTACCAAGAGCCCCGCGGAGATAGGCTCCACCATGCAGAAGGTACTCGCCGAAAAGCATGGCAAAAAGAAACGCTAGTCGAACGTCTATTATAGTAGGGCAGGTTTGAAACCTGCCCCTAATCGTTTATACCTCTTCACTTTCAAAACCTCATCGTCAAGTACCGCTTGCATTTCACTTGACACATATCGTATGCTGTGGTTTAATTACCATAATCATTTTTTTGAACTGGGAACAGCTTTCGCCCTCAAGGGCGGTTTTTAATTAGCCTGGGCTGGAGACAATATGAGAAGCGATATTATCAAGAAAGGCGTCGAACGCGCTCCGCAGCGCTCTCTGCTTCGCGCGCTGGGGCTGACCTCAAAGGAAATCGAGCGTCCTTTAGTGGGCATCGTGAACAGCTTCAATGAGGTTATACCCGGGCACATCCATCTCAAAGAGATTGCCCAAGCGGTGAAGGACGGCGTTTACAGCGCTGGAGGAACGCCTCTGGAGTTCAACACCATCGGCGTCTGCGATGGCATCGCTATGGGGCATCTCGGCATGAGGTACAGCCTGCCCAGCCGCGAGCTAATCGCCGACTCTGTGGAGATAATGGTGCAAGCCCACGGCTTCGATGCCCTGGTGTTCATCCCCAACTGCGACAAGATAATTCCTGGTATGCTCATGGCTGCGGTGAGGCTCAACCTGCCCTCTATCTTCGTCAGCGGCGGTCCCATGCTGGCAGGTCGCCTGGGCAACGGCAGGATAGTCGACTTAAACAGCGTCTTCGAAGCTGTGGGTAAGGCGGCAAAGGGTCAGATGAGCCGTGCAGAGCTTGCCGAGCTTGAGGATAAAGCCTGCCCGGGCTGCGGCAGTTGCTCGGGCTTGTTCACCGCTAACACCATGAACTGCCTCACCGAAGCGCTGGGTATGGGTCTCCCCGGCAACGGAACCATTCCCGCCGTGGATGCCCGCAGGATACGACTGGCTAAAGAGGCAGGCAGCAAAGTCATGGTGTTGCTGGAGACGAACATCCGACCTCGCGATATCGTGACCAAAGACTCGATTTACAATGCCTTTGTGATTGACATGGCGCTGGGGGGCAGCACTAACTCCGTGCTGCACCTCATGGCGCTTGCCCACGAGGCTGGCGTGGACTTCTCCCTGAAAGAGATAAACGGGATAAGCCAGCGCACGCCACACCTAACCAAGATAAGACCATCAGGAGAGTATCATCTGGAAGACCTCGACCTCGCCGGCGGCGTGCCAGCAATAATGAACCAGCTCAGAAAGCAGTTGAAGCTGAATGTAATCACAGCAACGGGCAAAACCCTGGGCAAAACAATCGCTGGTGCTAAAGTCAGGGACAGCAATGTGATACGCCCCCTATCGAACCCGCACTCCCACAGAGGGGGCTTGAGCATCCTTTATGGGAACTTGGCTCCGCAAGGGGCTGTGGTTAAGAGCGCAGCGGTGCTACCCGAGATGATGAAACACAGGGGCACGGCGAAGGTATTCGACTCAGAGGACGAAGCCACCAAAGCCATTGTGAAAGGCTCGATAAAGTCAGGCGACGTGGTGGTCATCCGGTATGAAGGTCCAAAGGGCGGACCCGGCATGCCCGAGATGCTCACGCCGACCTCGCTTATCTCGGGCATGGGGCTGGACAGAGAGGTGGCACTGATTACCGATGGTCGCTTCTCCGGAGCCACCAAAGGCGCCTCCATAGGACATATCTCGCCCGAGGCAGCCGAAAAAGGTCCCATAGCTGCTTTGAAGAATGGCGACAAGATAAAGATAGACATACCCAACAATAGAATCGATGTGGAACTCAGCGACAGCGAGATTAAGAACCGTCTTTCCAGACTGCCTAAATTCGAGCCCAGGATAAAGACAGGTTATCTAAAACGATACGTGGAAAAAGTAACCTCGGCAGCAACCGGGGCAGTGTTTAAATAGGAGCCCGCTATGAAACGTACAGGTGCCCAAATCCTATGTGAATGCCTGATTAGAGAGGGCGTGGATGTCGTCTTCGGCTTCCCGGGCGGTGCTGTGCTTCCTCTATATGACACGCTCCCTCAGTTCCCGCAGCTACGCCATATCCTGGTGCGCCATGAGCAGGGCGCTGCTCACGCCGCCGATGGTTATGCCCGAGCTACGGGTAAAGTAGGCGTCTGCTTCGCCACCTCAGGACCCGGGGCTTGCAACCTGGTGACCGGCATCGCCACCGCTCACCTTGACTCTTCGCCAATGATAGCCGTAACCGGACAGGTGGCGAGACCCTTCATAGGCAAGGACGCCTTCCAGGAAATGGATATCACAGGCATCACCGTGCCCATAACCAAGCATAACTATCTCGTGATGAAAGCCGACGAAATAGCTACAGTGGTAAGGGAGGCGTTCCATATCGCCAGAACCGGAAGACCGGGTCCAGTCCTTATCGACGTGCCCCGCGATGTCTTCGCTGAGGAAACGACATTCCACTATCCCGAAAAAGTTACACTGAGCAGCTACAAGCCGGTTGTTCAGGGGCATCCGTCTCAAATCAAGAAAGCGTCGAAGCTGATAAATGAGTCCAAGAAGCCTGTAATCATCGCAGGAAGAGGAGTCATCATCTCAGGGGCTTTTCCGGAGCTCAAGGAGTTAGCCGAGAAGTCTCAAATCCCGGTTATCACCACTTTGCTCGGGATAGGATGCTTCCCCGAAGACCATATCCTCAGCCTGGGCATGATAGGCATGCATGGCATGGCATATGCCAACCTTGCCGTGAACGGCTCCGACCTGGTAATCGCTATAGGGATGAGGTTCGACGACAGAGCCACAGGTAAGGTGAGCGGCTTCGCACCCCATGCCCAGATTATCCATATAGACATAGACCCTGCCGAGATAGGCAAAAACGTTAGAGTTGACGTGCCCATCGTAGGCGACGTGAAGAACGTGTTGAAGTCCTTAAATAAACAGATTATCGTCCAGGCACATTTGGATTGGATAAAACAGGTCGAGGATTGGCGACAGGAACACCCTGCGGTAGTCATTCGTGAAACCGACAAGCTGCTGCCTCAATTTGTGATTCGGAAGATTTTCGAGGTCACCAGAGGCGACGCCATCATCGTTACCGGCGTGGGACAGAACCAGATGTGGGCATCTCAGCACTTCTGGTACAACAAGCCCAACACCTTCATCTCCTCAGGCGGCTTGGGGACGATGGGGTTCGAGCTTCCTGCTGCAATAGGGGCAAAGGTAGGCTGCCCTGAAGACAATGTGTGGGCAATCTGCGGCGATGGCGGCTTCCAGATGACCATCCAGGAGCTGGCAACAGCGGTTCAGGACAACGTAGCCGTCAAAATCGCCATCATCAACAACGGCTTCCTGGGCATGGTGCGACAGTGGCAGGAGCTATTCTACAAGCGCCGCTACGTGGCTACGCCTTTAAGCAACCCCGACTTCGTGAAAGTGGCTGAGGCTTACGGAATACCCGGGATCAAGGTAACCGATAAAAAACAGGCTGTGCCCGCCATCCAGAAAGCCATGGCATACGAAGGACCCTTCCTCATAGATTTCGTGGTCGAGCCTGAGGAGAACATATATCCCATGGTAGCCCCGGGCTGCACCCTGGCTGAAATCATCGAGGCGCCCTGGAACAAAGTGAAAGTCAAAGCGACCTCGCAGGATACCAGCAACTTATAGTCTCTGGGAGGTGTTCCTCAAATGCAGGGGCACATAGTTGTGTGTCCTTTCCCTTTAGGGAGACAGAGAGTTGAACGGACTCTCTCTGCTCTCTTAATGGGGTGTGCAGAGGGGCGAAGCCCCTTTGACGGGGGTTTGGGGGTGCCCCCCAATTTTTCCCTCTCCCGCAAGAGTGGGGGATTCAGGGGGCTGATTAAATAATTTAAGGAAAAACAACCATGAACAACAAGACAAAACACACTCTAGTGGCACTGGTCGAGGACAAACCCGGTGTTCTGAACAGGGTGGCAAGCCTCATCCGCAGGCGTAACTTCAACATAGAGAGTATCGCTGTCGGACACTCGGAGCAATCAGGACTTTCCAGAATGACCATCGTCGTTGACGGCTCTACGACCGCTGTGGAGCAGGTGAGAAAACAGCTCAGCAAGTTGATAGAGATAGTGAAAGTAGTTGACATCACGAATGAGCCCCTTGTGGGCAGGGAGCTAGCGCTCATTAAAGTTCACGCCACCTCTGCCACCAGAAGCGAGATTATTCAGATTGTGGATATATTCCGGGCGAACATAGTAGATGTCTCTCCCATCTCACTTATAGTAGAGGTAACAGGCGACACCGATAAACTAGACTCCCTGTACAACCTCCTCAAGCGATTCGGCGTCAAAGAGCTGGCGCGCACAGGCTGGATCGCCATGTCGCGGGGAACATCGGGAGTAGCTAAAGCAGAGACGGAAGAGGAACAAGAGCCTCCTGCCCCCAAAGCCAAGAGGGTCAAATAGGCTTACGAGAAGCCGCAGAGGGTGGGGGATAGATGTGGTTGAAAAGCGTTCTTGAACACTCCCAAGATAGACTGAATTGAAAAAATGAGGTGAGAAAATGTACTATGACAAAGATGCGGACCTGGGTTTACTCAAGGGCAAGACCATAGCCATCGTAGGCTACGGCAGCCAGGGGCACGCCCATGCCCAGAACTTACGGGACAGCGGCTGTAAGGTCATCGTGGCTGAGCTTAAGGACAGCCTCCCCTGGAAGGAAGCCAAGAAGGCTAAGTTCGAAGTGCTCAGCGCCGAAGAGGCAGCCAAGAAGGCAGACATTATGATTCTGCTTGTTCCTGACACCCTGCACCCTGTGGTCTACCGCCAGATGGAGAAGGGGCTGACCAAGGGCAAAATGCTCATGTTCGCCCACGGCTTCAATATACATTTCAGCCAGATTATCCCGCCCAAGGATATAGACGTAACCATGGTGGCTCCGAAGTGCCCGGGGCACATGCTGCGCCGCGTTTACACCGAGGGCGGCGGAGCCCCAGCCCTCGTAGCGGTGCACCAGGATGCCACAGGCAAGGCTAAGAAGATGGCTGTGGCTTATGCCAAGGGCATCGGCTGCACCAGGGCAGGAGTCATGGAGACCACCTTCGCCGAGGAGACCGAGACCGACCTCTTCGGCGAGCAGGTAGTCCTCTGCGGAGGAGTCTCCGCTTTGATAAAAGCTGCCTTCGAGACGCTGGTTGAGGCTGGCTATCAGCCCGAGGTCGCCTACTTTGAGTGCCTCCACGAGCTTAAGCTCATCACCGACCTCATCTATCAGGGCGGATTGAGCTACATGCGCTACTCTGTGAGCGATACCGCTGAGTTCGGCGACTACGTCTCTGGACCCAGGGTAATTGACGAGTGCTCCAAGCAGACGATGAGACAGATTCTGGCAGAGATTCAGGACGGCTCCTTCGCCAACAGATGGATCCTGGAGAACCAGGCTGGACGCCCCTCCTTCAACATCATGCGCAAGAGAGAGCAGAGCCACCAGATAGAGATTGTGGGCAAGAAGCTCAGGGCGATGATGCCCTGGCTAAAGGCGAAGCTATACGAGAAATAAGGTAGGGCTATGGACAAGGTAATAATCTTCGATACCACCCTGCGCGATGGCGAGCAGTCGGCAGGGGCATCTCTGAATATAGACGAGAAGCTGGATATTGCCAGGCAACTGGAGAGACTGAGAATCGATGTAATAGAAGCTGGATTCCCCATCGCCTCGCCCGGCGACTTGGAGGCAGTGCGCCGTGTCGCCCGGGAGATACGCGGTCCGGTTATCTGCGCCCTGGCACATGCCAATGCGGATGCCATAGATGCTGCGTGGCAGGCTGTTAAGGACGCCGAGCGCGCCCGAATCCATGTCTTCCTTTCCAGCTCAGAGATACATATCTCTCACCAGCTCAAAAAGAGCAAGGAACAGATACTGGAGACCGCCAGCAAGATGGTTGCCCGCGCCAAAGGGTATCTCAATGACGTGGAGTTCTCCCCCATGGATGCCACCCGCACCGACCCGTCCTTCCTTTATCAGATACTGGAAGCAACCATCGCTGCCGGGGCCACCACTGTCAACATCCCTGACACCGTGGGCTATACCATTCCCAAAGAGTTCTGCGCCCTCATAGAGGGAATCGTCAAGAACGTACCTAACATTAAGAAGGCTGTGATAAGCGTGCACTGCCACAACGATCTGGGGCTGGCTGTAGCCAACAGCCTGGCTGTGCTCGATTGCGGTGTACGTCAGATTGAGTGCACCATCAACGGCATCGGCGAGCGAGCCGGCAACGCCTCCATGGAAGAGATAGTGATGGCGCTGCGCACCCGCACAGACCTGTTCAAGTACACAACCGACATAGATACCACTCAAATACATAAGACGAGCCGTTTGGTCAGCGACCTCACCGGCATGTCGGTGCAGCCCAACAAGGCTATAGTGGGCGCCAACGCCTTCCGTCACGAATCGGGCATCCATCAGGACGGCATGCTCAAGGAGAGAACCACCTACGAAATAATGGACCCGCGGGACATAGGCTTGACGGGCACCACCCTGACCTTGGGCAAGCTCAGCGGACGGCACGCCTTCAAGGCTCGGCTTCAGGATTTGGGCTACAACCTCAGCGACGAGGAGTTCACTCGCGCTTTCACCGCCTTCAAGGAGCTCGCGGATAAAAAGAAGGAGATAGGCGACCGCGACATCGAGGCGCTGGTTGCCGAGGAGTTGCGCACCTTCTCCGAGACCTACCATCTGGAGCACGTGCAGGTATCCTGCGGCGACAACCTAGTCCCCACTGCATCGGTAAAGCTGGTGGGACCCGACGGACGGGTCATCGCCGATGCCTCCCTGGGCACAGGACCCGTAGATGCAGTATATAAAGCGATAAACCGCCTGGTGGGAGTGCCCAACAATCTCATTGAGTTCAGCGTGAAATCGGTTACAGCTGGCATAGACGCCATGGGCGAGGTAACCATCAGGATAGAGAGCGGCGGCAAGACCTACACAGGACGCGGCGCTGCCACCGACATCATCGTAGCCTCAGCTAAGGCTTATATGAACGCCCTCAACCGCCTCCTGTCTGCTATGCAGAGGCATGAATGAAGGTTTTCAACGGTCAGCATTCAGTTTTGTAGGGGCGCGGTGACCGCGCCCTATTAGTCCACAGACATTTAAAAAGGGTAGCTTGGAGCATCGGCTCCAGTCCTTTTATAATCCCCCCTTTTCTAAAGGGAGACGACGAGGGGTTAGTGCTCCAACCTGAGGGGGAGTGCAGAGGGGACATCCCCTCTGCTGGGGGTTTGGGGGTATCCCCCAACTTCTTAAAGTCCCCCAAGATTGGGGGATTTAGGGGGTTGATGATGATAAGGAGACTTCCTTGACATTAGCAGAGAAGATATTAGCATCCCAC
>CAYHAX010000215.1:0-9767 GCA_964354695.1 uncultured Dehalococcoidia bacterium | reverse complement strand
TTACTCTCAGGGATATATGAAGGGTGACTCAGGATACCCTCGCTACTTCGCCTGGATGTCGCTGTTTACGATGTCGATGCTGGGTCTGGTACTGGCATCGAACTTGCTGCTGGTCTACGTTTTCTGGGAGGGCGTGGGGTTAGGTTCATACCTGCTAATCGGTTTCTGGTTTCACAGACCATCTGCGGCGGCGGCAGCAAAGAAGGCTTTCATAGTAACCCGTTTCGGCGACTTTGGCTTCCTCATCGGCATCCTTATCCTCTATTTTACCTATGGTACCCTGAATATAGCCGAACTTAATGAAATGGCAGTGGCGGGCGTTCTGGGTGGGACAACGTTTACCCTGGCAATGCTCGGAGTATTCTCCGGCGCAGTAGGCAAATCTGCCCAGTTCCCGCTGCATACATGGTTGCCCGACGCTATGGAAGGTCCCACACCTGTCAGTTCCTTGATACATGCTGCTACCATGGTTGCCGCTGGTGTTTACCTTGTGGCAAGGACATTACCCATGTTCGCAAGCTCAGAGACAGCGGTAATGATAGTGGCTGCCATCGGAGGGTTCACAGCTATCTTCGCTGCCAGCATGGGACTGGTGATGAATGACATCAAGAGGGTGTTGGCTTATTCCACCATCAGCCAGCTAGGCTACATGATGCTCGGCTTGGGAACAGTAGGCGTGGCGGTATCCCAGGGGCTTTTAACTCATGAAGAGGGCATAGCTTTAGGTATAGCGGTTGGCATATTCCACCTGTTCACTCATGCCTTTTTCAAGTGTCTCCTGTTCTTGGGAGCAGGCAGTGTCAATCATGCCAGCGGCACCTTCGATATGAGGCTAATGGGTGGCTTAAGGAAGTATATGCCCTGGACTTTTGGGGTGTTCCTCATAGGCTCACTATCACTTGCGGGCATTTGGCCACTGGCCGGCTTCTGGAGTAAGGATTTGATTTTGCTCAATGCATGGGAGCATACCCCTATTCTGTTCTGGCTGGCCATGATTACAGTGTTCATGACCGCTTTTTATATGTTCAGGGTTGTGTTCATGACCTTCGGCGGTGAGTACCGGGGTGGTGAGGCAGGGCATGGGGCTCATGGTGGGCATAGCGCTCCTGCTCCTAGTACGCATACCAGTCATGGCAACGGTCAACCTCATGAGTCTCCTCTGGTCATGGTGTTCCCCATGGTTATCTTGGCTATTATGGCTGTCGGGGCTGGTTGGAGTTTCTGGGCAGGAGGCGCAGCTAAGTTTCTGGAAGAAGGTGAATACTATAATATACATCCTGCTCACGCGCAATCGCATGGTTTCTTCGACCTGTTCACCAAGGCTGGTGAAGAGCCCATGCCATTGATAGCCCTCGTTGTAGCTCTGGCAGGAATCAGCCTTGCTTACGTGATCTACAGCAAGAAGTGGATTTCGGCAGAGAAGATAGGACATGTATTTTCGCCCATATATACTTTGATTTCCCGTAAGTACTATTTCGATGAACTCTATGAGCGAATCTTCGTAGTTCGGGTGTTGGTGGATGGGCTCTTTAAACAGATACAACTATTTGATACTTATGTAGTTGATGGGATTGTGAATGGAGCAGGCAAGATTACAATCGCAGCAGGCGGCGTACTGCGCAGGCTGCAAACAGGGCAGCTTCAGGGTTATGGCGTGGCGATACTGATAGGTGTGCTGATAATAATGGCTGTTTTCTTCGCCTATAGATAAAAATTTGCGGTAGGAGCCAATAGGTGAATATCGAGTCAATCCATCCCCTTACAATAATACTGTTCTTGCCTACAGTGGCGGCGCTATTGATAGCACTGTTTGCTAAACAACCACGGACAGTTAAGGTCTCAGCAGCCGTCTTCACTTTTATCGCCTTCGCCCTTTCGGTGTACCTGTTTGTTATATTTGACCGAGACGGTGGTTTGCAGTTCGTAGAGAAAGCCAAATGGATCAACTCAATCAATGCCCAGTATTATCTGGGCGTCGATGGGCTGAGCTTGCCCATGGTGATACTGACCACCTTCCTGGGTTTCGTTGCAGTTTTCGTCTCCTGGAAGATAAACGTAAGAACAAAGGAGTATTTCATCTGGCTCCTGATACTGGAGACTGGTATTCTAGGCGTCTTCATGTCACTCGACCTGTTGCTTTTCTTCCTGTTCTGGGAAGTGGAGCTAATCCCCATGTATATGCTAATCTCCATTTGGGGAACGCCGCCACCCTTGGGGAGAAAAGAGTATTCAGCGATAAAATTCGTTGTATACACCCTGTTCGGCAGCGCCTTCATGCTGGCTGGCATACTTTCTCTGTACTTCTCTACCCCTGCTCCACATACCTTTGATATGGTAGCTATCGCGAGCGGTGGTGCCGCATGGCTGATACCTGCCATACCGTTTACAGCGATATTTTTCCTTATCTTCATAGCTTTTGCGATTAAACTGCCTACGTTCCCGTTGCACACATGGCTGCCTGATGCCCATACCGATGCCCCTACGGCAGTGAGTGTGATTCTGGCTGGCGTCCTGCTCAAAATGGGAGCCTATGGAATGATACGACTGGTAGCCGGGTTCGGAGACGGAGGCTTGGTTCCGGGGGTGGCTGAAAGGTATGCCCCTGTCCTTGTCGCTTTTGCCGTAGTGAGCGTGCTCTATGGAGCAGCGGCAACAGTGAGGCAGACAGACTTAAAGAGGCTCATTGCGTATAGTTCAGTGAGCCACATGGGATTCGTGATGCTGGGCATTTTTGCCTTGAACCAGCTCAGCATTACGGGGGCTACGTTACAGATGTTCAGTCACGGTCTTATAACTGGACTGCTGTTCGCCATGGTGGGACTGGTCTACGATAAGACACACCAGCGTATAATACCGAATCTCGGCGGGCTGGCAAGGCAGATGCCTGTTATTACTGTGGTGTTCAGCATTGCAGGGTTAGCGGCGTTGGGATTGCCAACTACTATAGGCTTTGCTGCAGAGTTCACGGTGTTTTTGGGCAGTTTTACCAGCGAGGCTTTCCATGGTATACAAACTTGTGTAGTTCTGGCAGCGCTTGGAATAGTTGTGGGAGCGGGATACATTTTGTGGATGCTGGAGAGAGTGTTCTATAGAGCGCCGCTGGAAAAATACAACGGCGTGCCTGACGCTAACCATATGGAGAAGGCTTACATCTTTGCCTTCGTGGTGCTGATAATGCTTTTTGGTGTCTATCCCAAGTTACTTCTGGATGTCATAGGCCCCGTATTTACTAGCTGGGGCTAGAATTGCAGGGTTGGGGGTAAGCAATTGAACTTCTGGTTGTTATCGCCTGAACTTAGTCTTTGTGGAATCGCTTTGGCAGTGATTCTGCTAGACCTTGTTATTAAGCAGAAGAAAGTGCTGGCTGCATTCACCGTCGTTGCACTGGCAATCCCCATTGCTTTCACTGTCATGCTCTGGGGTGAGAGCGAAAGCTCGTTTGGGGGTATGCTGGTATTAGATGGGTTCAGCCTGTTTTTTAAATTCCTCATTCTCTCCATTGCTGCTCTGGTAATAATCTCCTCGGTTGACTATGTAAACAAGTTTGCGCGCTTCCAGGGTGAGTACTATGCCCTGATTCTTTTCTCTGCTGGCGGTTTGATGCTCATGGCATCTACCGGAGAACTCATATCAATTTACGTTGCGCTGGAGCTTTCCAGCATTTCCCTGTATGCTCTGGTCTCCTTCCTCAAAGATTCGAAATCAAGCGAAGCAGGCTTGAAATATATGATTCTGGGTGCGATAAGCTCTGCCGTGCTGCTCTTCGGCATGGCATTTGTCTATGGGCTCACCGGCACAACTCATCTGGATCAGATTGCCGATAAAGTGTCCGCACTTGTCTCCAGCGGACAGCTATGGGATAGCCCGGCGCTTATCCTCGGTATGATTCTCATGGTTGCAGGCTTTGGGTTCAAGATTGCCTCAGTGCCCTTCCAGATGTGGGTCCCTGATGTATACGAGGGGGCGCCCACGCCCATAACAGCCTACCTTTCTGTGGCGAGCAAGGCTGCTGGATTCGCTGTTATCCTCAGGGTTTTCTATACTGCCTTCGGTATCCCCTTGCTCAGCGACAGCTGGGCTCTGGTCTTCGCTGTACTGGGTGCTATCTCCATGACTATAGGAAACGTGGTAGCTTTAGCGCAGACCAATATCAAGAGAATGCTGGGATACTCCAGCATAGCTCATGCTGGTTACCTTATGGTCGGTTTAGCCGCCGTCAGTTATTTGGGCAGAAGTGGTATTCTGTTCTTCCTGGCAACCTATGCTCTATCCAATCTGGGAGCATTCATTGCCATCATCGCCATATCTAATAAGACGGGTAGCGATGAAATCTCTGACTACACAGGCATGGCTAGAAGGTCGCCTGTGCTGGCTCTGGTGCTTGCGTTCTGTCTCATTTCCCTTATCGGCATCCCGCCCACCGGGGGATTCATAGCCAAGATCTACATCTTCAATGCTGCTATTCAGCAAGACCTCTTGTGGCTGGTAATCATAGCTGTCCTTAACTCGGTCATCTCAGCGTACTACTATCTGAAGGTAGTCAAGGTCATGTATGTCGGCACGCCAGCATCGGAAGAGGCTGTGCCCTCATCCATCCCGCTGCGAGCCGCTCTCGCTATCACATCCCTCGGTGTGCTTCTCCTGGGCATTTACCCCTGGCTAGTGCTCAGGCTGGCTGAGAGCGCAGTTGCCATGTTCTCGTTTTAGTTCCAGCCAACTTTTTTAAGAGCTTTTCCTCTCAAGCTTAAAGTTGCCTCTTTGTTTTCTGGGCGCTATGATTTCTGGGAGGTGGGGGAGATGTCAAGATTGCAGCTTAGTATTAGGATTGAGAAACCGTTCATCAGGTTGGTGAACAAGAGCCTGATGAGACGGGCAGTGGAGCTTACGCTTGCCTGCGCTGGTATAAGTTACCTAGCAGAGCTAAGTCTGGTTATAGCTGATGATGATACCGTTCACGAGCTTAATCGAACCTATCGTGGTGTTGACCGCACCACAGATGTTATAGCCTTTGCACTTTCCCAACAGACTTGCAGGGAAGCTGAGCCATTCGTCATACCTCCCGATGCTGTGATTCATCTGGGAGAGGTCATTATTTCTTACCCCCAGGCAAAAAGACAGGCTGAGGAACAACATCATTCTATCGAATGTGAACTGGCTCTCCTTGTAGCCCATGGGGTGTTACATTTGGTGGGATATGACCATGAGCTACCTAAGGATAGGAAAAAGATGAGGGCACTGGAAGCCGAAGCTTTGAGTTTAATCGAATCTAAGGAATGAAGCTGGTTTGAACAACCAGACCGCATGGGCTATAATATCGCAAAGCGCAATATAGATACAGAAGGCTTCTGCTACATATTATTTGTTTAGGGCGGGCTAGGATGGCTGCACAGGTCTTTTATCGTAAGTGGCGTCCCCAAACTCTGACAGATGTCGTAGGACAAAAGCCAGTGACCCAGACGCTGGCGAATGCCTTGTCAACAGGGAAAATCGCTCATGCCTACCTTTTCTGTGGTCCCAGGGGCACTGGCAAGACCAGCACCGGCAGGATTCTGGCAAAGGCTCTGAACTGCCTCACTAACGATGGCAAGGGTGAGCCCTGTAATTCCTGCGAAATGTGCCAGGCGTTCAACGAGGGGCGTGCGCTGGACCTTGTGGAGATCGATGGCGCTTCTAATCGAGGCATTGACGAGATACGAGCCCTGCGAGAGCGAATTAATTTCGCTCCCAATATGGCCCGCTACAAAGTTTACATAATAGATGAAGTGCATATGCTCACCGAGCCTGCCTTTAACGCTCTGCTTAAGACACTTGAGGAGCCACCTTCTCATGCTATCTTTATACTGGCAACTACTGAGGTTCACAAGATACCTTTAACCATCATGTCACGTTGCCAGAGGTTCGATTTCCGCCGTTTGTCCCAGGCTGATATGGTTGAAAAGCTGAAGGACATTTGTAAACACGAGGGCATCAATATAGAAGCACAGACACTGGCGCTGGTTGCTAAGGCAGCTACAGGAAGTCTGCGTGACGCTGAGAACATCTTAGAGCAGCTTGTTCTCTACCATGGTTCTGATGTTAGCCTTGAGCAGGTCAGGTCAGAGTTGGGCATCAGCGGCGACCTGCGCATTCGTCAATTGGCTGAATCCCTTCTAAAGAGAGATATCA
The DNA here is from genome assembly GCA_964354695.1 of uncultured Dehalococcoidia bacterium. GTDB lineage: Bacteria > Chloroflexota > Dehalococcoidia > SZUA-161 > SZUA-161 > CAYHAX01. Next base: position 3,602 of record CAYHAX010000215.1, on the reverse strand, counting down.
GCAGCGGGCTGGCGCTAATAAATAGTGTGGCTGCTGATGGGATTGACCTTAAACAGTTCAACCGGGGCTTGATTGAATATCTGAGGGAGCTTCTCCTGGTCAAATCCGGTACAGATAAGGTCACCGACCTCCCGCATGAGTCTATAAAAGAAATGAAGAAAATCGTAGCTAGCATATCTCTGGGTGAACTGTCAAGGATAATCAGGCTCTTTGCCCAGGTTGACTTTCGCATAGACCCTCAGTCAACACTGCCAATGGAACTCGCTCTGGTTGATTCCTCTATGCTGGCTGTAGACAAGGCAAAGAAACCTGTATCTGAGGAGAAAGTTGATACTGAACCTATAGCAAGCACGCTGCCTTTCCGCAAAACTGAGGTAATCAAGGAGCAGAAGATTCACGTGCCTCCTGTGCCCCCTGAGGTGCCTGAGCTAAATGCCCTCAAATCTGCTAATCTGCCACCACCCCAAAATATCGCTCAGATCAGCCAACGCTGGAATGATTTCGTTAACGCTTGCCGAGGGGCTGGCTCCAGCGGCAATCTGGATGCTCTGCTGAGGCGAGCATGTGAGCCTTTAGCCCTCGAAGGGGATACGCTTGTCTTAGGATTCTACCATGATTTTCACATGAGTAAGGTCGAAGACCCCAAGTATAGGCATCTGGTGGAAGATAAGCTGAAAGAAGTTTTCGGGGTTCCTTATCACGTTCGGTGTATCCTCACACCTAAGGGAAAAGAGGCAAAAACTCAGCAACGAGCACGTAATCCAGTGGTGAATGCAGCTCTGGAGATGGGAGCAAGGATAGTCGAGGAGGAACGAAAAGATGATGAATAAAGCGATGTTGCGTCAGGCGCAGCAGCTACAAGCTAAGCTCGCCAAAGCTCAAGAGGAGCTGGAAAAGGCTACGGTTGAGGCGAGTTCTGGAGGTGGGGCAGTGAAGGTGGTTATCAGCGGTCAGCAGAAGCTGCGCTCAATCAAAATCTCGCCTGAGGCGGTTGACCCGAAAGATGTGGGAATGCTGGAAGACCTGGTGCTGGCAGCATTAAACGAGGCTCTGGAGAAATCTAAGGAACTCGCGGCTAATCGTATTAGTGCAGTTACGGGGGTCAATATCCCGGGGCTTCTCTAGCTTGTATGCTTGAAATTTAAAAGGAGGTCTCCATATTGGGAACAGGCTTCCAACCTGCTACTGAGCCAGTATCTCGTCTGATTGAGGAGTTCAACAAGCTTCCTGGAATCGGACCTAAGAGCGCAGCCCGGCTCACTTATTATCTGTTACGTTTGCCCAAAGAGGAGGTCCATGCTCTAGCAGAGGCTATTATTGCTGTCAAAGAGAAAACCATCCTTTGCTCTTCTTGCCAGAACATCACCGAATCCGACCCGTGTTCTATATGTGACAGCGGGGAGCGGGACCACAGCATTATTTGTGTCGTCAAGGACCCTTTAGACATTCTGGCTCTGGAACGAACTAGACAGTATAGGGGTCTTTATCATGTGCTGCATGGGGTAATCTCTCCTATGGATGGGATAGGTCCCGATGATTTGAAGATTAGAGAGCTTCTGAAGCGGATTAAGACAGGGCAGTTGAAAGAGGTTATAATTGCCACTAATCCTAACTTAGAAGGAGAAGCAACAGCGATGTACCTTCAGAGATTGCTCTCTCCTCTGGGGATTCGGTTGACCAGGCTTGCCCGGGGGTTGCCTGTGGGTGGTGACCTGGAGTATGCTGATGAGGTGACTCTCACCCATGCAATCGAGGGAAGGCAGGAGATTTAAAAAAAACCGTGTAGGTGATTCAAATGCAGTTCATCAAAAAAACCAAATCACTTTGCCCCGAAGACCTTAGCGTTCTGGATGCTGAGCTATGGGAAATCAATGGACAGGTCATTATGAAAAAAAGCTGCCCTGCACACGGAAGCTTCGAAGACGTCTATTGGGGCGACTATAAAGAGTATTTAAGGGCAGAGCGATACAGAGACCACGGCACAGGTATTCATAAGGGAAGAGAATCGAAGATGGGCTGCCCGCGCGATTGTGGCTTGTGCCAGAATCATAGAACTCACACCACGCTGTTGATAATCGAGATAACTAACAGGTGCAATCTGAAGTGCCCTATATGTTTTGCTCAAGCTGGCTCCAAGAATGGTACTGGCGATTTGACCAAGGAACAACTGAGAGCAATACTGGAATACGCTCAGGAAATAAATTATCCACTGCGGGTGAGGGGGGTGGGAAACAGCGGGGGGGAGCCAACCTTAAGAGATGACCTGCCGGAAATCATACAGATGGAGAGAGAGCTTGGTTATGACTACATCTTAGTCATGACCAACGGAATAAGGCTTGCCCAAGACCTGGATTACTTTAAGAAAATACGCGACCTTGGAGCATGGATTTATCTGCAGTTCGATGGTGTTACCGCTGAACCTTATGTCAAAATGAGAGGGCAGAACTTATGGCCCCTGAAGCAGAAGGTTCTGGATAATGCCAGGAAGATAGGCTACAACCAGATTGCCTTGATTCCCACCCTGGCGAAGGGTATTAACGACCACCAGGTCGGCGACATGATAAGATTCGCTGGCGAGAATTCTGACATTATCAAGTTCCTTGTGTTCCAGCCTGTAAGTTTCTCGGGAAGGATAGATACAACGAAGCTAAAAGAGATGCGCATAACCAACTCTGATGTTTCGAGGCTTGCCGAGGAGCAAACTAAGGGAGAAATCAAAAAAGGCGATTTTTTCTCTCTGCCCATGAATCAGACCCTTGCTAGAATTGTAACGAAGGGCGGTCAGAATCAGGATTTCTGCGTCCATCCTCATTGTGGACTCATATCTATTGTCGATTGTGAGAATGGCAAGTTGGTGCCTGTGCCACGATATATAAATAACGAAAAGCTATATCAAAGCATGCGCAAAAGTTTTGAGGAGAACTGGTCGAGACCTAGAATGATGCTGTCTCTTATTACCGGCTCGATACGTTATATTAAGCCTAAACTCTGGCTCAAACTTATGCCCAAAATCCTGACGGTGAAGAACTCTAAGTCCATAGAGTCTATGTTAACAAATTGGCTGACAGGAAGCTGGCTCACAATAGGTATAATGCATTTTATGGACCCTTATAATTTCGACCTGGAGAGGGTCGAGAATTGCGCCCTTCACTTCGGAGTTATCGGTGAGGATTCAAAGCCCAGGTTGATTCCTTTCTGCTCTATGAACAGCATTCATAGGCTGTCTGGTAATAGCAAAGTGAAATCTACCGGAGAGGAATTGACTGCAGTTGCCGGTTCTTTTAAACGAGTGCCATAACGGTCTTGATATGCTTTGGAATAGACGATATTGGGCACTAATAGCTTCGTTTTAGTGCATACGTTCGACACCCTACGGGGGCATTATTGAAGCTAGAACTCTGCTAGGTGCTTTTAAGAACTAATAAGTTGGTTAGTAATTCCGTTAGTAATTTGGAGGCCCCGGGCCAGTGGTTCACCTCTAGGCTTCAATTTAAGTTTGCCGGTAAGTCAAAAGTCGCATCTCTACAGACCCCAAAGCTCTGCGCAAAGTGCTCCAAAACCACTCCTTTTTTGAGTTTAGGCCAAACTGATAACCAATTTAC